>JAUWDI010000097.1 GCA_030608865.1 Anaerolineales bacterium
CAAGTGAAGTTCGATATTCGGTCAGGATCTCTTTAGCGCGAGCGTAAGCATCTCGGACCAAGCCACGAACCTCGTCATCTATCTTCTCAGCTACATTCTCTGAGTAGTCTCGCTGTTCTGAGATCTCTCGACCGAGAAAAATCAATTCTTCTTTTTGCCCATATACCATGGGTCCAAGGGCATCGCTCATCCCGAGTCGAGTGACCATTGAGCGTGCCAACTTTGTCACTCGTTCGAGATCGCTCGATGCGCCAGATGTAATATCGTTGAAGACCAGCTCCTCAGCAGCGCGGCCACCGAGGGCGAAGGTCATATCCGCGAGTAGCTTGTTACGGGAAATCAGTGTCCGGTCATCCTCAGGTAGGGCAAGCGTAAAGCCGCCCATCATTCCCCGAGCTATGATGCTCACTTTATGGACGGGATCTGATTCAGGGATGACGTGACTGACAACGGCATGACCCGCTTCGTGGTAGGCGACGATTAATTTCTCTTCCTGACTTATGAGACGGCTCTTTCGCTCAGGGCCGGCGATAACTCGCTCAATTGATTCTTCGAACTCCTGTTGCCCGATTGTCTTTTTATCTCGACGGGCGGCCAAAATCGCAGCTTCGTTGACGAGATTCTCGAGATCGGCGCCGACAAATCCAGGAGTTGCTTTCCCGATAACCGAGAGATCTACGGACTCCTCGAGGGGCTTACCTCTAGAATGGACTTTCAGGATCGCCTCACGACCGCGCATATCCGGCTGGTCGAGGATAACTCGCCTGTCGAAACGGCCGGGTCGAAGGAGAGCAGGATCGAGGATATCTGGCCTATTCGTCGCCGCCATGATGATCACATTCGTATCCGTATCGAAGCCGTCCATCTCGACGAGCATCTGATTGAGTGTTTGTTCCCGCTCATCATGGCTGCCGCCGAGGCCGGCGCCGCGCTGACGACCTACAGCGTCGATCTCATCGACAAAGACGATGCAGGGGGAGTGGCGCTTTGCTTGATCGAAAAGATCGCGCACTCGACTGGCGCCGACGCCGACGAACATTTCGACGAACTCGGAGCCCGAAATGGAGAAGAAGGGTACACCGGCTTCCCCTGAGACTGCCTTCGCAAGCAGCGTTTTCCCCGTCCCCGGTACTCCGATAAGAAGCACACCTTTTGGAATGCGGGCGCCAAGTGAAATAAACTTTTCAGGCTCTTGGAGGAATTCGACAATCTCCTCAAGATCCTCTTTCGCTTCTTCAATTCCAGCAACATCCTCGAATGTAACCGTGGGTTGGTCGCCCGTAAACATTCGGGCGCGACTCTTCCCGAAGGAGAGAGCCTGGTTGTTCGTACCTTGCGCTTGGCGCATCATGAACCAAATCAAGCCCACGACAAGCAGCGCGGGAAGGATATAGGTGATCAGGCTGATAATGGTTCCCAGATCGCTGGGTTCTTTGATCTCGAGTTCAAGATTCCCGCGAGCCAATGCCGACTGGGTGACGCCAAGATCTTTTAGCTGTTCAACCGTCGTCTTAGTAGGTTCCTTGCGGGAGAACGCATTGGTGCCATCCGCGTAAATCAATTCCAGTTCGTTTTCATCGACGATTATCCGGTCGATCACACCAGATTGAATCTTTGCAGCGACCTCGTTTAAAGGCAGTATTTCAGGTTGGGTCGCCTCGCTGCGGGAGTAGAAAATTACCGCCACGATTGTGAGCATTAACATAAATAGAACGAGCGAGTTTCTACCTCTGGGTGAATTCACATCTACCTCCCAAAGCTAATAGTTGGCTTTGGTTATTCAGACTAATTTTTAGAATGTTCGTCCGAATTATACCGCGGCGGGTGAGGTGCGACCAGTATGTTGGATTACCCGGGATTAATTGGGCAGGAAGGGTAAAGTAGGCAAACCCAAAGCCAGAGAGGAATTAATCCGCCAAGTGTTAGAAAGGCCAACAAACCAAGGGCGATCACAGTCCAATCCATCTCCGGAGCTATCGCTGGATTTTGAGGTGATGTGACCTTAACCTGTGTGAGATCTGTGATATCCAAATCATCAGCTGGGGGTGAGTCGTCTCCTGGGGTTGCATCCACGTTGAAATTCATGAGGATCCGCCCAAGTTGATCCGCGGTGCGATAGCGAGCGGAGGGCTCCTTCGCGAGAACCTTTAGAACAATCTGCTGCAGGGATTCGGGGATGCTGGGCTCGATCAAGCGAGGATGAATTGGCTCAGCAGTCAGATGAAGCTGAGCCAGGTCGGCTGCGTTATCCGCTACGAATGGAGGTTGGCCGGTGATCATTTCGTAGAGGATCACTCCAAGTGAATAAACATCGCTGGCAGGTGAGGGTGCCCCCCCTGATGCTTGCTCTGGAGAAAAGTACTGAGGGCTTCCCCAAACAACGTCTGAATGTTCATCGGGTTGGATTGTTGCCAGTGCACGAGAGACACCGAAGTCGGTAATCTTGATTTTATTGTCAGGTGTAATAAGAATATTTTGTGGCTTAAGATCACAGTGAACGAGACCTGCGCGATGGGCATAGCCAACTCCATCGGAGATCTTTATCATTAACTCCACTGCCTCGAGTGGGGCAAGGAGTTTCCGGCGACGGATGAGAGTCTTTAAATCTGCCCCTGCGATGTACTCCATCACAATGTAAAGCGTATCGCCGTCACGGCCGAAGTCGAAAATTGTGACAATATTTGGATGGGAGAGATTCGCAGCTGCACGTGCTTCATGCAGGAAGTTCTCTTGGAACGATGGATCCTTGGCAAGCGGATCGCGCAAGATTTTCGCTACAACCTCGCGCTGGAGTTTGTGGTCTAATGAACGGTAAATATCTGCCATACCGCCGGAGCCGATTTTTTCAAGCAGCTCGTACCGTCCACCCAATAAATCCTGTGCCATAGTGCTGACGATTGTAATCCTTACAGGTATTCGCGGCAATGAAGGAGAGAGATCTATTTGACGCTATAATATTCTGAGGTAATTTATGACGAATCGATGCGCCTGGCTGCTTTATAACCCTGCTGCGGGTCGGTTTCCCGCCGGCCCGCTTCTTGAGCGCGCGTTGCGTGTTCTCTCGGTTGCGGGTTGGGACGCACATATTGTTAAAGGGGAGCCGAAGAAAGGGGTGGTCGATGTCGCCAAGGAGGCTGTGGCACAGCGCTGCGATGCTGTATTTGTAGTCGGTGGTGATGGTTCGATCGGCCAGGCGGCATCCGCGCTGGCGGGATCGGAAACTGCTCTGGGTGTCCTGCCGGCTGGAACTGCTAATGTATGGGCGCAGGAGCTCGGTTTGCCACGCCTTGATTGGATTCATGTCTTTGCGCTGGAACAGGCGGCTGAGAGATTAGCTGCCGGAGATGTCCGTCTCGTGGATGTCGGCGTGTGCAACGATCAGGCATTCCTGCTGTGGGCTGGCGTCGGGCTGGACGCACATGTTGTCAACAGCATGGAACCGCGGGAGCGTTGGGAGAAGGCATTTGCAACGGTCCATTACGCAACAATGGCTTTGTGGAATGCAATCGGGTGGGAAGGGATGGACCTAAAGGTTCGTACAGACAAGGACGAATTTGAGGGGCGCTACCTGGTTGCAGTAGCTTCCAATATTCCTGCATATGCCGGCGGTTTGGTGGACTTAGCAACTGGCGCCAAGGTTGACGACGGTTTGCTGGATTTCTGGTTTATTGAGAGCGGAAAACTTCGTGATGTCCTTGTCCGGGTTGCGCAGATTTTCATGGGTCGCCACGTGGACGCAGACGGGGTAGACCACTTTCGAGCAAGCAAAGCGGTCTTTGAAATGGAAAATGGACTACCTATACAGTTTGATGGTGAACCGTTGGTTCTCGACTCCCCCCTTGAGTTCAGCGTTCACAAGAAGGCGCTCAAAGTTCTCGTTCCAGGCGATGTAAATCCTGATCTGTTTGCTAGCCAATCCAATGGATGATGGATGAATGCTGAAAAGATTTAGACCTATCTTCGAGACCCCAATGAATTTATTGTTACCGATTGCAGTGGTCCCAGGAAAATTTGACGCGGTGTGCATCTCACCAGGGTGGGTTCTCATTTCCACAGCGGTGACGATAATTCATCTCGATCTAACTCTCTTTTTACTCCACTAAATGGAAAACAAGCCGTCTCTCCCAAGGATTGTGAAGTCACACTGGCTATCGGCCGGACTCGGTGTCGTGTTGGGGACAATCACTTTGTTTGCGTTGATCGCGCTCGGATATTTCACTCGCCAAGCTCAAAGTTCAATACCCCCGGCGACACCAATACTAATTACGATCAATGCGCCAACAGCTTCCGTAACCATTTCGCCGCCAACAGAAACTGCCGAACCTGCGAATACTTCTACACCTACGCTTTCACCGGAAGCGGATGGTTCGCTCTCGCTGGGGAGACTCGCCGAAGTCTACGGTACCGAGGGAGATGGCCTGCGGATGCGCGATAATGCTAGTTTGGATTCCAAAATTGTATTCATAGCGGTTGAGAGTGAAGTCTTTGAATTGCGTGATGGACCTGTGCAAAAAGATGGGTATGAATGGTGGTTCTTGGTTAACCCCTACAACCTGGATAAAACGGGGTGGGCTGTTAGCACTTATTTGCGAGCAATCGACTAGAAGACGATTTGCTCCGCTAGTGTTCATGAGCTAATATTTGCCCGCCAAAGGAAGGCACAAGTGAAGAGAAAACCAAAGAACGTCTCGGCCTCCCGTAAAGAAGAGGTTTTACGGATCGAATGGGAGGATGGTCAAACAAGCGAAATTCCTTTCGGCACGCTTCGTGCAGCTTGCCCCTGTGCAGATTGCCGTATGAGTCATGATCAAGAGCAGGGTGCTGAGAAGGAAGATATGCTGGAGCTGAACATTCGCGATAAAAGCACGACGATCCTCGATGGGATCGAACAAGTAGGCAACTACGCAGTTCAGTTGGTTTGGCGTGATGGGCACAACGCTGGCATTTATACGTGGGATTA
>JAUWDI010000200.1 GCA_030608865.1 Anaerolineales bacterium
TGCAGATCGAAGCCGCCCGCCTGCTCGTTTATAGGGCTGCCTGGCTTAAACAGGAAGGTGAATTCCACAACCGTGAGGCTGCTGTGGCGAAGCTCTTCGCAACGGAGATGGCCGAAGATGTCGCCCGCAACGCCATACAGATCCTGGGCAGCTACGGCTATAGCCGGGAATATCCCGTCGAGCGCATTTACCGCGATGCACGACTCATGACGATCGGTGAGGGCACAAGCGAGGTGCAACGAATGGTCATCGCCCGGCGCGTCTTGGGCAAGGAGTAAATGCAGTTCACAACCCTGCTTTACAGCCGCTTCAAATAGGTTATCCCAAGTTAAATACAACCGCCTGTGCAGTTTGCCATCACAGGCGGTCGTGCTTTCTATGCAGTTTGATTCAGACTTTGTACTTAGAACTATCTCCAGGACTACGGAATCGCTGCCTGAAAAGCGGCATCGAGCTCGGCCTCCCCGACCATCCCTACCCACTGACCGATGATCTCGCCTGTTCCATCGAGCAGGAAAATATGGGGTTGGTACCGGTAGCCCAGCTCTCGTTTGAAAGGCTCCGTATTAGGATCGTCGATGTCGAGGTATGCGAAATCAATCTGTCCGGCATACTTAGCTTCAAGCCCGTGCACGACGGGCGCCAGCGCCTGGCAGGTCGGTCACCAGAACGCGAAGAACTCAAGGAGCACCGGTCTGCCGGAAGCCAGATTAACCGTTGATGGATCGGTAGCGCTTAGCTCAGGTCGCGGCGTGGGTCGTACGTCTGCAGGCGCAGACTCCGGGAGCTCAGGTGCAGGGGCGGCACCCTCTCCTTCCGAAACTTCCACATTCCCAACCGGAGCACCTTCGTCTACCTCCTGTTGCTGCGAGGCAATGTCGACAGATGGATCGTCACGATCAACCTGTTGAGATGCACCAGTACACGCCGCAAGGAGCAATCCGGTGAGGACAACAATGCCTAAGACAATGAAATTAGCTTTCCTTCTCATAATATATTTCCTCTGACATTTCTGATAATTTTTCCCCCAATCTCAACCAACAATAGGGCAAGTGCATGCGCTGGGAAATTTAGCTCACAACCATCCCATGCTCTTACGGTTAATATTAATACCACTCCGGTCTCAATTGGGCAATATCAGGATATCGGGCGCAGGTGTCAAATTTCAAGGATCGTCGCCCATTCGAATCAAGGATTTCCAGCTATGATTAGATAAACATTCCAGAGAGATAACTGGGCTATAATCTTCGTAAGAAAAGCATGCGAGGTGCCATGAAGCAGCCAATTGTTGAGTGTATTCCAAATTTTTCCGAAGGACGACGCGTCGAGGTCGTTGAGGAGATCGAGAACGCCATCCGCAGTGTGCGCGGGGTTTACATCCTTGATCACCACATCGACCCAGATCACAACCGCTCTGTGATAACGTTCGCAGGTTCCCCTGCCGAAGTAGCTGATGCCGCTTTCGAAGCGATAAAGACGGCCGCAGGGAAAATTGACATGGACAAACAGAAGGGCGAACACCCGCGGATCGGCGCAACCGATGTCATCCCCTTCGTGCCCATCTCCGGGGTCACAATGGATGAGTGCATTGAACTCGCACGAACGCTTGCCCAGCGCGTTGCAGAGGAGCTTAACATCCCCACATATTTGTATGAGCAAGCCGCAACCCGTCCCGAGCGAAAGAATTTGGAGAACATCCGCCGCGGCGAATATGAGGGTTTAAAAGAGACGATCGAAAGCGATTCCACAAAGAAACCTGACTTCGGTCCTCAGAAGTTAGGACCAGCCGGCGCGACTGTTATTGGCGCTCGAGCCCCACTGGTTGCTTTCAATGTTTATCTTTCAACGGACGATGTCGCGATTGCACAAAACATCGGGCGTGCGGTGAGGCACTCTTCCGGCGGATTACGCTATGTAAAGGCACTGGGAATGCTTGTCGAAGGTCGGGCGCAGGTCTCCATGAACCTCACTGATTTCACCCGCACTCCAGTCGCCCGAGTTGTGGAGCTCATCCGTCGTGAAGCGGATCGCTACGGTGTCTCGATTGTGAATTCCGAGTTGGTGGGCTTAATCCCCCAAGCCGCGCTCGTCGATGCTGCACAGTGGTACCTTCAGCTCGACCAATTCTCACCCGACCAGGTCCTCGAAAACCGCATCTTCGCCGCGATGGATAGCGAGGAGCGAGATGAAAGCGTATTCCTACACAGCATCGCAGCAGGATCGGCAACACCCGGCGGTGGCTCGGCCGCTGCTTTCGCGGGCGCGATGGGCGCCGCGCTAGTTGCCATGGTCGCCCGCCTTACCGTCGGTAAGAAGAAGTACGCTAACGTTGAGGAACGTATGCAGGAAATCACGTCGCGTGCTGATGTTCTGCGTGCTGCGCTTCATAAGGCAGTGACACTCGACGCCCAGGCCTTCGATTCTGTCATGGCTGCCTTCCGGATGCCGAAGAAATCTGCGCAGGAGAAAACCGCTCGAGCAGAAGAGATCGAACGTGCCACGCATGTCGCCGCGGAAGTACCGCTGCAGGTATGTCGTGATGC
>JAUWDI010000038.1 GCA_030608865.1 Anaerolineales bacterium
TCATCGGCGGCGGAAGCGTTTTGAATAAAGTTTACGACGACACGGGCGCCACGACTGCCAAACTCCAAGGCAATCGCCCGGCCTATGCCGCGAGAAGCCCCGGTTACAATCGCGACTTTATCATCAAAATCCATTCAAGCCTCCATTTTCCAGATATGCTCACGAGATTATACCTAGAAATGGACCGATGGATGTCTATAGGCAGAAAAGCGAGATCGTTGTTCTGAAGCTGGCGAGAGAGCTGGAGCCGTATAGCGCCAGAGCCGGCAGGGTCAAATCCCGGGAACGCCGTATTCCTGAGCGAGTTGAATCAATAGCTCGGGATTATTCTGAAATCTTTCCGGGTCTGCCCGATTATTCACGAGCTTCATCAGTGTGTCGGTGAGGAGACGGTTAGCTGGTGTAGGTGAGCCCAGGCGTGAGCCGGCTTGTACAATCGCGCCGTTTAATTGCATGACCTCGGATTTACCGCGGCCGATGTCGAAGTGGAGGGACGGTTTTTTGTTCCCGCGCCCTTCACTGACGATCTTCCCGAGAAGAGGTCGAATGAGCCATCGGGGGAAAAAGACCGCACGCGCGAGAAGTGATACGCGAACTCCAGGTAAATCCTGTGGGGTGTAGCCAATGACCCGCAGAACCCGGACTGTTTCTCTAAGAGACTCAATTTCAATCGAGGCAATACTTGGGTGGGAATACACTTGCGATGGTGCCCAACCGAGGATGGCTGAACTTGCATTGGCGACGATATTTGTCAGGAGTTTCGACCATTTCATGCGTTCGTCGTTCTCATAAGCTGCAGCGAGGAAGTCGGCTGCTTCGAGGTCACGAATGAATTCAGCCGCCAGTGGATGATTAACCCCAACCCCGATCCCTCTCCGCCGGGCGACGTGGATTACTGCAGGTTCAATCATTTGCACGGCAGTGGTAAGAGTGGCAGAGATGACGCGCTCTCCCCCAAAGCGAGCGGCGAGCATCTGCTCGCTGCCTATGCCATTTAATAGGCTCACAATGGTGGGGGGGTCTGGAAATGCGGCCTCGATTTCAGCTGCTGCAGTCTCGGCGTCGTAAGTTTTAACTGTCAGCAGAATGAGATCGGGTTTCTCCATCCCCGAGATTTCGGTGATGGCATGGGCTTTTTCGACGACACCGTGCGTGCGATCACCACTTAGGTGAAGACCGTGCGTTTGCATGACTTCCGCAATTCGAGGCCGTGCCAGAAACGTCACCGGGAACCCGGCGAGGGCGAGCTTACCGCCTACAAGGGCGCCGACGGCCCCGGTTCCGAAGACCAGGTAGCGCAAGCTACTTCTCCTCCGAGCTAGCCAGTAAGCGGTCTACCAGGGCATTCAATTCTTCATCGGAGAAGAAGCGAATGACCAGGCTTCCTCCGCGCCGCCCGCGTTTCAATGTCACCCTGGTGCCGAGCGCATCTCGGAGTTGATTTTCCAGGTCTGTCTCCTCGGGAGGGCGTTTTGTCGTTGGTTTCTTCTTTCGCCGTTCACCGAGCAGGCGCTGGACGAGTTCCTCGGTCTGGCGCACGCTGAGTTCTCGCTCAAGGATGCTCTGAAGTGCCGCGGATTGAGCTTGCGCGGTGGGGAGGCTGAGGAGCGCCCGGGCGTGTCCCTCGGAAATCTTGTTCTCGGTGAGTGCGCCGCGGACTGCAGCGGAGAGCTTTAACAGGCGGAGCGTATTGCTCACGGTGGCGCGGTTTTTCCCGACGCGTTTGGCAATCTCCGCGTGAGAAAGGTCGAACTCATCTGCTAACTGGAGATAGCCATTCGCCGTTTCTAGAGGGTTTAAATCTGTTCGCTGCAAGTTCTCTACGAGTGCCCACTCGAGTTGCTGCTGTTCATTGGCTTCGCGCACGATCACGGGGACGAATTCCAGGCCAGCTTTTTGAGCGGCTCGCAAGCGCCTTTCTCCGGCGATGAGCGTATAGCTGCCACCGGCACCCTTTGGGAGGACGACAAGCGGCTGTAGGATGCCGTGTTCTCTGATGGAATCGGCCAGCTGAGAGATGTTTTCCATTTCTGGGGACGTGCGTGGTTGCCTGGGATTGGGTTGAATATTCTCGACGGGCACCTGGAGCAATCCTTGCTTTGATGGAACTTGGTCGGAGCCTGTCGGGATTAATGCATCCAAACCTTTACCTAACCCGCGCTTCTTACTCATCTCTTACCTCATCATTACGGATGGTTTCAAAATCTTTTATACCGTCGCCCTCGAGAAGCTCCCGTGCAAGCGACTGGTAAGCAAGTGCGCCGCTTGAATTCGGCGCATAAGTTGTAATCGGCAGTCCGTGAGACGGCGCTTCAGCGAGCCTTACACTACGGGGAATCACTGTTCGAAAAACATCATCTGGGAAATGCTGTCTGACTTCCTCCACGACATCTTGCGAAAGGTTCGTGCGCCCGTCATACATTGTGAGCAGCATCCCGCGGATTTTGAGTGCGGGAAAGAGCCCACTTTTAACACGCGTCAACGTCTCCATGAGCTGCGTCAGCCCTTCAAGGGCAAGGTACTCACATTGAATGGGGATGATGACGCCATTCGCTGCAGCAAGCAAGCCGTTAAGCGTTAACAAGCCCAGTGAAGGCGGGCAATCCACAAAGATGTAATCGTACTTCTTTGAAAGAGGTTGGAGCATTTTCTTTAATAACTTCTCGCGCTCGGGCACATCGATAATCTCAATTTGAGCCCCGGCAAGCGCAGAGGAAGAGGGCAGCAGGGATAGGTTTAATTTCTGGTTGTGAAGGACAATCTCAGATGCAGGGGTTCGTCCGATGAAAGCATCGTAGGTGCCCTGCTGGACCTCTGAGTGATTTATTCCCAGACAGGAAGTCGCGTTGGCTTGCGGGTCGATGTCGACAAGTAGGACGCGCTGCCCGAAATTTGCGATATTGGCGCCGAGATTGATTGCGGTGGTCGTCTTCCCCACACCACCTTTCTGGTTCACCAGTGCATAGATACGTGTCATTCAATCACCGTCCGTTCAACAAATTTAACCTCGGTAGATCTCGGGATACCGGCAATACCGCTCCGTGAGACAGAGAATGCCGCGAGGTGGTTGGCAAGACGGGCGGCAGTCCAAGGTGAATGGCCATCGCTCAGGAAGATGAAGAAAGCAGCGGCGAAGATGTCTCCTGCACCGGTAGGATCAATTTCCTCTGCTGCAGGTGCTGGAATTTGCCTCCACTCATCAGCCCAGAATATGCGCACTCCTCGACGGCCATCGGTGATTGCTAGAATCTCACAAAATCGGGAGATTTGGTCAATGGTATCTTCGTTGCCGTGCAGATCTTCGTTGCTGAAAACAACAACATTGGCGTGAGAAATCTGGTCTTGAATGATTTCCCAATTTTCGAGCCGAATCTCCCCTGAAGGTCCCCAGCGGCGGAGCCATCCCTGGGGTGTCAGGCAGATCAATGCCTGAGGGAAAATATCGAGGATGGAGTAGTCAACCTCATTGGCGATCGGTGCAATATGAACGATAGGGGCGTCTCGCCACTTATTGGGTATGTCAGTGCTTCTTAGCTGTGCAGCTGTGGTTCGAATCGATTGAAGCCGCCCCTCTGGCAAGTATTCATTTGCGAAGATCGTCGAATCCTGTGAAGGGACGCTGTGGATCGAAATCTCAGCAAGCGGATGGAGGTCGAGATCCGGACCGACTGATGTGACAATAGCGGCTCTCTTGCCGAGGGCTTGGGCTGTTAAACCTGAATAGGTAGCGGTACCCCCGAGGATAGGGCCATCTGCAGTGAGATCTTTCGAAACATGTCCGATGATGAGGTAATCGACCGATCGGTCCGAAGCAACCATGTTGAAGATTATAAACGACTGCGGTGACCGGACAACTGGATGCGCAGCTTATCGGGGGATAATCGTGACTTTTCGTTGATCTCTCTCGCCGACGCTTAGGGTATCCACATCCGGGTTATCTCGCAGTTCAATATGGACAACTCGGCGCTCGTAAGCCGGCATCGGTTCGAGCGACATCGTTCGTGAAGTTTCGATGGCTTGTATGGCCATTTGCTGAGCGAGGCGGCGAATCTGCTGTTCGCGCCGGGCGCGGTAGCCTTCGATATCAATCAGCACCGCAACAGGGCGTTTGAGTTCCTTGCCTACGATTAGGCGTGTGATGTACTGCAGAGCCGTGAGTGTCTCGCCGCGGCGACCGATGAGGATGCTGAGATCGTCCCCATGGATATCAAGGAAGAGAGGCCGGATCTTGCCTGGGGCATCAGCCTCACCCCAGTGCGCTTCAATGCGCGCCTCGATGCCCATACGTTGAAGAAGCTCGCTTACAGTATCCTGGGTGATCTGAAGCGCTTCCTCGTCGCTGCCCTCTACGGGTGATTGCATTTCGCTGGTTTGTCGGACGGTTTCCTCGCGCTTTACATCCACTCTGTCGGTATCAGAAGATGATCTAACGGTCAATCGAACACGCGCCTGGCGAACACCGAAGCCGAGCAGTCCCTTTGTGCCCTCATCTAATACTTCCACGTCAAAAGATTCAGGGGGCAAGCCCCACTCTTTGGCGCCCTTGAGTATGGCTTCTTCAACTGATGGTGCTATCGCTTCGATGCTCGTTCTTGTTTCATTCATCTCGCAACCTTCCGATTAAGAGTGACCATGGTTTCATGTCAGATTGATGCAGCCTATGATGCAGGACGCTCCCGAATTCTTCGCATGATATACCCCTGGAGGATCCCGAGAAGGTTGGATGTGAAGAAGTACAACGCAAGACCGGAGGCCAGAGTGTAGGCAAAGTAACCCAGCAGGAGAGGCATATACAACCCCATCATCTTCGTCATGGTCTGACTTTGAGCATCAGGGGACGCTGGAGTGGTTAGCTTGGTTTGCAGGTAGGTGGTGATAACCACGAGGATCGTCAATACAGGGATCGCAAAGGGCAGGAAGTCCAGTACAAGCCGTTCGGGTTGGCCCAAATTCATCCAAAGGAATTCGGGGTTCACTGGAATGAGGCTTGCGGGGGTGAAGGGATAGAGGAGCTTGGAGAGATCAAATAATTGCACCGGCGTGGCTGCAAGTGTTCGGATCACGGCTTGGTAGAGACCGATGATAATTGGGAATTGGATGATCAGCCCCACGCACCCGCTCATCGGGTTGTACCCAACGTCTTTGAACAGTTTCATCTGTTCTTCTGAGAGTTTCTGCTTGTCCTTCTTATACTTCTCTTGCATCTTCTTGTAGCGGTCGGAGCCTTGGATCTCCTGCATCACCATCGTGCTGCGCATCTGTTGGATTGTAAGCGGTAAGGTAATGAGCCTCACCAGCGCGGTGAAGACGATGATCGCCCAACCGAAGTTCTCCCCGAGTAGGCTATAAATGAAAAGCAGGGAGTTGATCATTGGTTCAAGAATTATTGTGTTCCACATACAAGATCACCTTTGTCTATGACTTGGGTTCGATAATGCATCGGGCAGCGCCCGTGCTCGGGTCTACGCTAAAAACCACGCATTCGCTATCCATTGCAGGAACAAGCAGACCATAATCGGTGGGGATCGAATCCGCGAGAAGCCGACCCTCCATACTAGCGCTGCTTGGCCATACAGGATCGCCGTTTTCAAGCAGGAACGCAGTCACCTCGCCCGTTTCACTTATAAAAAATACTCTGTCATCTAGGATCGTAGGAGAAGCGGCGGAACTGCCAGGCAATTGCTCTCGCCATAATTCTTTTCCAGAAGCGATTTCTAACGCGTAGGCCGTTCCTGACACGTCTGCGAAAAAGGCCACACCGTCAAGGATTGCTGGGGAACCCCAGATCGCGCCATCTGCTTTGAATTGCCAGACGATCTCTCCGTGGCTGTTGTCGAGGGCGAACAATATCCCCTCAAAAGTTCCAGTGAAGATAAGATCTTCAGTGAGCGAAGGAGAGTCGGAAATGGTAGAACTCAGATTTGTTTGCCAGATCTCACGACCTGTTTCAAGATCCAAAGCGTAGATGTGGTGGTCCAACGAAGTCAGGTAGATTCGGTCATCTTGAATTATTGGCGAGGACCAGAGCGCATGCTGCGCCTCGAATGGCTTATCCCATACTGGTTTACCGGTTTCAAGATCAAGCGCGTATAGATGCCCATCAGCAGATGGGACGAGAACCTTATCATCGATGATTACCGGTCCACCGATGATGCGATCAGTAGCTTCTTCGAATGACCACAGGACATTTACGAAGGAGTTACTCGGCATTAACGCATACACTTCGTTGTTATAACCCCCGACAACGACGATGCCATCCGCTCCGACAGCCGGAGGGGCATAGAACGTTATTTTATCATCTGCTTCTGGCGGATAACTCCAGACGTCACGTCCGCTCGAAAGGTCGATCGCGCGCACGTATTCGTTGTAAGCCAAATAGGCGATATCCTCGTTAACCGTTAATCCCGGCCAGCTTGAGGCAGCCATGATACTACGACCTGTGCAGCCCACTAACAGTAGAGCAGAAAGGCCCAGGATCATTGGTAGAAATAATTTCTTCAATGGAAACAATGCTTTACTCATAATTCTCCTAAGGAACGGGATCATATCCGCCGGGGTGAAATGGCTGGCAGCGAAGGATGCGCCATACAGACATTGCGCCGCCTTTTATGATGCCGTATTTAACAATTGCCTGGTAACCATAGTGCGAACAGGTCGGTTCGAAACGGCAGGAACCTGATGGTAGCCCAGGAGAGATCACCACTTGGTAGAGCCGGATGAACGCAAGAAAAGGTAGACGGGGGAGGTTTTCCAATGTAAAAGGAATATCCCTCAGCCCTGGTTCTATGTCTTGAATGTGATCACTCATACTGCGTCCGTTATTTACCGAACAATTCTGCACGTTGAATAAGGTTTGTAATTGCTTCCTGGATCTCGCTCCAAGAACTTTCCACAATTTTGGGCCGAGCAATTATTACGATATCCCAGCCGGGTTCGATCGCAGCCAAGTGCCCTCGAATCGCCTCGCGCAGGAGGCGTTTTGTCCGGTTTCTTCGCACTGCAGAGCCGAGGGCTTTACCAGTTGTGAAGCCAAAGCGTGAGGTGGGACGATTGTTCGCGCTGGCTATCAGAATGGCAAGCGGGTGGGCAAAGGATTTTCCCGTGCGCCGCACCCGCTGAAAGTCGGACGAATTGGTTAGCCGGTATTTTCGGTTCATCCGCTTGGCCGGTCGAAACAGGCCCTCACCTTATTCAGGTGACCGATCAAGCCTTCCAGTTGACTTTCTTGACGTGCTCATTCATCCGGACAGAGAGATGATGACGACCTTTACGGCGGCGAGCCTTGATAACGGATCGACCGCCCTTTGTTGACATCCGGGATCGAAATCCATGCACTCGAAGTCTGCGTCGAATCTTCGGCTGATATGTGCGTTTCGGCATTCAAATTTCCTCTAATAATTGATCACTTCACAAAGCGTGCAACCGGCAGATTATACCGCGCGCCTTGTAGCCGGTCAACGGACAGACGAAGAAAGTCACAGGTGAAGAGTGTAGTGATGGGTGCGAGCCAACCCTCATATCCATAAAGGGAAATTCCTCCTTGTGCCGAGAGTGCAGTGTGGGATCCCTGCGGTAAACGCTGATAACCCGTTTTTATACCTTATTCATCTTCCTGGCGTTGGATATGTGCTCCTAGACTCTGCAGTTTCTCGTCAATTCGCTCGTAGCCACGGTCGATTTGGTTGATGTTCCTGATACGAGATGTCCCCTCTGCGGAGAGTGCTGCCAACGTGAGCGCGAGCCCGGCACGAATATCCGGACTTTCAAGCGGCTCACCGAAAAGCTGGCTGGGTCCTTGGACGATAGAGCGATGCGGATCACAAAGAATAATATTCGCT
>JAUWDI010000187.1 GCA_030608865.1 Anaerolineales bacterium
TGGTACTGCTCAAGTCCATCTCGGCACTGTCATTCTGATAATGTTTACCCCGAGCGCGCTACTCACATCATCTTCTCGGAGGTGTTAGACGGTTCTCTTGCGTAACCCCTCCAGGATCTCCCTCACCAAGCCAGGTCCCCGGTACACAAGACCTGTGTAGAGCTGCACAAGGCTAGCCCCAGCTTCGATTTTCTCCAGAACATCGGCAATATTGAATACACCTCCCACACCAATGATCGGCAAGCTTCCGTCTGTAAACTTGTGAATTAAGCGAATAATTTCGGTGGCACGCGCTTTAAGTGGACCCCCGCTCAACCCTCCCTCCTCCTCACTTCTCCGGGAACGCAATCCTTCCCTGGAGATCGTTGTATTCGTGGCGATGATGCCATCAAACCCCCATTTCAAGATTACTTCGACGGCATCTTTCAGTTCATCAATTTGCAGATCAGGCGCTATTTTAATTAATAAGGGTACATCCTTATGATATTGATCCCACAGCTTCGAGCGAAGATCTATAAACTGGCGGAGCAAATCATCAAGAGCCTCTCGCGCTTGAAGCCGCCTCAAGCCAACTGTGTTCGGGGACGATACATTCACAGCCAGGTAATCGGCAAGCGGGTAGAAATCTCCCATCAATCGCAAATAATCTTCAGCAGCATCCTCTAGTGGCGTTTCCAATCCCTTCCCGATATTAACCCCGAGGATCACCCCTTTGGGAACACCCAGTTGAAGGCGACTACGCAGAGCATCTCCGCCTCGGTTCGGGAAGCCCATGCGATTGACTACTGCACTGTCCTCCGGCAGCCGGAAGATTCGCGGCCGGGGGTTGCCAACTTGGGGTAATGGCGTCACCGTGCCCACTTCTAGATGCCCGAAGCCCAGGCAAGCGAGTCCGTGCATCCCTTGACCATCCTTGTCATACCCGGCTGCCAGGCCAATCGGGTTAGGGAAAGTCAGCCCCCACAAGTTAACCTGTTGTGATGCATCGTCGACATAGTAATGACGCTGTAAGATGGCGCGCAGCGGCCTCCATGCACCGGCCATGGCGAGCATTTGTAATGTCGCCTGGTGAACACGCTCTGGATCCGTTTTGAATAGGACTGGACGGAGAAAACGCTCGTAAGCCATCTACGATCCCTCGAAAGGTGATCTTTCCATTTCAGGGTTGTGACATGGGCACAAGACGGATACAAAACGCTTCATGATCCCACTTGCTGTAGGAAAATCCGTACCTGCTCGGCTTGCTCAATTGAAATGGCGCCGCTGCCCGACCAGTATTCAATCAATTCATCCAAATCGAAGACCGCGTGCATTTTGATGCCTCGATCGGACAGCTCCCGACGAGCGCCGCTCTGACGATCAATTAAGACAACGACATCTCGAACCTGTAATCCAACCGCTTCGAGGCGATCGATCGCTTCGAACTTACTCGCTCCAGTTGTCGCTAAATCGTCAATCACCACAGCTGCTTCACCGGAAGAGTACTCCCCCTCAATGGTTGCCTGTGTCCCGTGCGATTTAGCTTCCTTGCGCGGGTACATCATCGGGCGTTTGTTGATCAGCCCAATCGCAGTGACGATCGGCAACGCCGCATAGGGCAGCGCCGCCATTCGATCGTACGCTAATTCGTTCAGTAGAAGACAGTAGGTCTGCGCCACTCTGTGCAATAAGCCTGGGTGCGAGATCAACCGCCGCAGGTCGAAATAAATGGGGGATCGAAGGCCGGATTTCAACTTGAAATCACCGAACTGCACACACCCCGATGACAGGAGATCGTCCGCTAGACGCCAACGATCCTTTAATGGGAGATCCTCCGGAACGCCGATTTGTCGCCATTGTTGGCGGGCTCGATTGATCCGGTCACGAAGCAAACGCGCTTCACTACCGGGGTTTTCCACCATAGCAATCCCGCGCGAAACGGGAACCAACATGCCAAGCCCGTCGTTCCGCAGGCCGGCGGACAGCGCACGTTCAAGATCCGCACCTTGTGCACCAACTCCAGGAGCCAGCAGCCATAAATCGGGCGCCGCACGCCTAACGGCAGTCAGCGCCTCTGGGTCTGTCGCTCCGACGACGAGCCCCAGGTTCGCGTGCATGTTCCATTTAACTGCCTGCCTGGCGAGATGAACGTAAAGAACATCCCCGCTGCAGAGCGTCAGCGACTGCAGGTCATCTGACCCCGGGTTCGACGTCTTACAGAGGAGAAACACACCGCGCTCGGGATCTTGCAGGAAGGGCTCAATCGCATCCCGACCGAGATAGGGGTGAAGTGTGACTGCATCCGCCCCTAGCTCCTCAAAAACAGCTCGCGCGTAGGTGTGCGCCGTGGAGGCGATATCTCCGCGCTTCGCATCGAGAATAACGGGGATCCCTTCCGGCACCGCGGCGATAACATCCTTCAGCGCCTGCCAGCCCTGTGCGCCAAAGACTTCGAAGAACGCTGCATTGGGCTTGTATGCGCTTGCCATCGGAACCGTCGCTTCGATGATGCGCACACAGAATTCCTTTGCCGCTTCGGCTGTGGGTTCCGGAAGGCGGTCTATATGCGGATCGAGACCAACGCACAAAAGCGAGTCCACAGCCTGGATTCGCTGGGTTAGACGATCGAAGAAATCCATGATATCCCTTTACGCTTTCCCAAGCACCATCGCCAAGAGCGCCATGCGCAGGTAAAGCCCGTATTCCATCTGGCGGAAATAGGCCGCACGTGGATCTTGATCGAGCTCCATGCTGATCTCGCCCACCCGAGGCAGCGGGTGCATGACGATCATTTCATCCTTG
>JAUWDI010000015.1 GCA_030608865.1 Anaerolineales bacterium
CGATTAGAGGTCACCGAACGTCAATACGCACAAGCCGAACTGCTGCAGCGCCTTGTTGAAGAAGAAGAGAGGGAGATCCCGCCCGTAAAGGCAGAGAGACGTAGGTTGCCTCTCATGCGTTGGGCGATAGCGCTCATCCTGATTCTCGCTGTGATTTTACCTTTCGGTTTCAGCCAGCTAGGTGTTGAAGGTTATGCTCTTCCGAGTGTGGTATCCAGGGACCTCGCACCCTTGATCGATCTGATGGGCAGCATCCCTACGGATCGCCCAGCGCTGGTCGTATTCGATTACACGCCCGGTTATAGCGGTGAGCTTGATACCGTCGCTGGCGCTTTGGTTGAGCATGCTGTAATGCGTTCACTCCCAATCGTAACCATTTCGACCCGCCCAACGGGACCACCACTGGCGGAGGGGATGCTAAACAAAATCGGCGCCGGTTACGGCGCTGTAAATGGAGAAAGCTACCTGCATCTGGGTTATCTCTCCGGAGGACCAACTGCGGTTCAATTATTTGCGATTGCCCCGCGCAGCGTAGTTTTATCCGGGTATCACCTTCCCGAATCACTATCTGGAGGATCGGTTTGGGAGTCGCCCTTGCTTCAGGGAGTACACAGGTTATCGGATTTCAATCTGGTCATCGTCATAACGGCAGGAACAGATACAGCACGTACATGGGTGGAACAGACACACCCATGGATAGGAAGCACTCCTCTGGTGATGGTGTTAAGCACTGGAGCGGAACCGCTGGTGCGCCCTTATTTTGAAGCCTCTGAGCCACAGGTGGATGGAATCCTTACTGGATTACCGGCGGCTGTATCGTATCGGCAGTACAGCGGGTTGCCGCTTGATGCAAGTGTGCAATGGGATGCTTTTGGACTAGGGATGTTGGCTGTTGTATTAATCTTAATCGCTGGTGGAGCCTATGGAGTTGGTTTGTGGCTCATGCGTTTGCGAGAGCGTTGATGAGAGGCGATAAGTAAATGCCCGAGGTACCGCTCGATTTCATCGAAATGATCATTGCTGCATTCATAACAGTGATGATCTTGAGCTACGTGATAGGCGACAATGTCCTCTTCAGAATTGCGACCTATCTATTCATTGGAATCGCTTCTGGCTTCGCCGGCGCCATCGCCTGGGAAAATATTGTAAAGCCCACACTTGTTCAGCCGCTCATTGAAGGTGGACTTGCCAAAATATTTTCGCCCGAGGGAGCCCTCACGTTCCTGATTCCGTGGATGCTCGCGCTGTTTATGCTATTTAAACTCTCACCCCGGCTGTCGCGATTCGGGGGTTTCCCGGTTGCGCTTCTCGTTGGTGTGGGGGCAGCGGTCGTTGTAGGGGGAAGCATCACGGGGACGTTGGTGCCGCAGAGCATGGCTGCAGCAGGCATGCTCTCACCGGCTACTGCTCTTCCTACCGCAGGCGAGCCCCTGTCCATATGGTTGGAAGGGCTCATTAGTGCATTGCTAACGATCGTGGCGACCATCAGCGTGTTGATCTATTTCCGCTTCAGCGCCCAAAGGGACTTGGCAGGGGGGGCGCGGCGATCAAAGATCGCCGAAGTTTTTGCATATCTTGGTCAGATTTTTATAGCGGTAACATTTGGCGTGATGTATGCTGGCGCGTTAATGGCAACGATCGTCATCTTGGCGCAGCGATTTCAGTTCCTTCACGATGTGATCACCCGAATAGTGGGCGGGGCATGAGAAGCCGATGAGCTCGATACTAGATACCGATACCATATTAGCTGTCGATGTGGGCAGCGTGAGCACCCGAGCCAGCCTCTTCGATGTCGTCGATGGCCATTTTCGCCTGATCGCTTCTGGTCGTGCACCATCAACTGTAAAAGCACCTTTGTCCGATATTAGCGAGGGTGTGCGTATGGCTCTCGATCAGGTGAAGGCTGTTACAGGAAGGACATTGCTGGACGAAACGGATTTGTTGATCATGCCCGTCACCAGCGGAGGATCGGGAGTAGACACTTTTGTGGCGACGGCTTCCGCGGGACCGAAGGTTCGAACGGTACTTGTGGGGCTGATGCCCGGTGTCTCCACAGATAGCGCATTGCGGCTCGCCGAATCGACATATTTGGATCTTGTGGGTGTCATTGACCTGCTCGACAGCCGACGTGAATCGGAGAAAATTGATCTCATCCTATCTGCCCGCCCGGATTTGATCCTTGTTGTCGGCGGAACGGATGGCGGCGCGCAGGATTCCGTCCTGCAATTAATCGAACTTGTCGCCGTCGCCAGTGAGCTTTTCTCTCCGAATCAAAGACCTCGGATCGTATACGCGGGCAACCGCGAGCTGGGCGCTGCAATCGCTGACCGCGTGGGGGAGCGCCTCGATATCGCCCTTGCACCGAATGTAAGACCCAGTCTCCGGGTGGAGGACCTTGGGCATGCCCGGTTGGCGCTCGGTGAGGCGATTGCCGAAGCGCGCAATAAACGTGTGCACGGTTTTGATGAATTGGAACAATGGTCTGGCGGCAGTATGATGCTTACCGCCGATGCGTATGGACGGGTGATCCGTTATTTAAGCCGTATATATGACCCGGCGAAGGGTGTTCTCGGGGTGGATGTAGGCGCAACCAATACGATGATCGCCGCAGCATTCGAAGGAGATCTGCGCTTGAGTGTTGAGACCGACCTGGGGTTGGGGGAACCCTTACCGACTCTGCTCCGGCATAGCAGTCTTAGCAACATTGCCCGTTGGCTGCCATCCGAAACATCGGAACGGACGATCTTAGATTACATCTATAATAAATCGATTAACCCGGCAACCGTTCCAGCGGAAGAGGAGGATCTTCTTCTAGAATTAGCGTTAGCACGTGAGATCCTCCGGTTTTCACTGAAACGCGCTCGCAAGCGCTGGCCCAAGGGTAGAGATCTCAAATCAACCTGGTTGTTGCCATCAGTTGAACCGATTATCGCCAGCGGAAGTGTCCTGGCTAGAGCTCCTCGACCAGGGTATGCCGCATTGGCATTGCTGGACGCCTTACAACCAACGGGGATAACAACGTTTGTGCTCGACCCGCATGGTCTCTCCCCCTCGCTTGGCGCAGCGTCAGGCTCGGTTCCAATGCTGACTGTCCATGTATTAGAATCTGGGAGTTTCGTGAGCCTGGGGACGGTTGTGTCGCCGGTAGGGAATGCACGGATGGGGCGCAAGGTTCTTAGTCTGCACCTCGAACTTGAGAAAAGCAGCGAGGATGTAGTCGGCGAGGTTCGAATGGGCCAACTTGCAGTCGTACCGATCCGGCAAGGAGAACACGCTCACCTTACCCTCAGACCTGAAAGAGGAATCGATGTTGGTTTCGGAGGGCCTGGTAAAGCCGGTGCGCTGCGTATTGCCGGTGGGGCCGTTGGCTTGATCATCGACGCCCGCGGGCGACCGCTTGTACTTGCCAAAGATCCTGGTCGTCGCAGAGAGTTGAATAAGAAGTGGTTGTTTGACATCGGAGCCGTAGCATGAGGTATTGGCACCATTCTTGCATCTTCAGGCTCAGTGGTTCATAGCATGAGCGAATTGTTTTTGTCTTCGATGACGCATGTCATCCCTATTACAGTTATCCGCCGCGAGCGTGTTCTTCCGGTTCCGGGGGCGGTTTTAGTGCGTGTAAACGAGCGTATTCAGGCTGCCGACGTTGTCGCCGAAGCTGAAATCGACCCAAAACATTATTATCTGGATGTTGCCCGTGGATTGGGTATCTCGGTGAAGGATGCAGGGCGCTATATTACCTGCCAGAAGGGTGACCGAGTGGAAACGGGTGATGTGCTCGCGGGTCCAGCAGGAGTACCACGCAGAACGGTGCGTGCTCCTGCATCAGGTCGCATTGTTGGGATAAACAGGGGCCGAATTCTCATGGAGTCCTTTGGCAAAGTGTTGCAGATAAAGGCTGGCTTCCCTGGAAAGGTAATCTCATCGGATGGGGCGCAGGCTGTAACGATTGAAGCGATAGGCACCTTGATCCAAGGCGTCTGGGGTAATGGGCTGCAGAATTACGGCGTCATGCGCCTTGTGGGTGATGGCCCATCCTCGCGGCTGCAGACGGATCAGTTGGATGTCAATCTGCGCGGGGCAGTCCTGGTCGCGGGGATATGTGACCATCCGGCGCCGTTTCATCAGGCGACTGAACTCTCAGTTCGCGGGGTGATCCTGGGTGGGATGCCATCTGAATTGATCCCGGTTGCACGCAGGCTGCCTTATCCGGTTTTGCTCACCGATGGATTCGGAGAGCATCCCATTAATGCGGCCGCGTTCAATCTTTTTGTAAGCAATGTGGGGCGCGAGGTCGCGGTTGATGCAGGCTGTGCCTGGCCGCAACCCGGGCAACGTCCGGAGGCGATCATCCCGCAACCATCCAGTCGTCAAGTGTCTCACCCTGATCGGGTGGTATCGGTGAAACCGGGGGTGAGAGTGCGTGTTCTGAAGCCGCCTTATCAGGGTGAAGTCGCCGTGGTTAAAGAAATACTTAAACGCGTCGAGACGTACCCGAGCGGAATTCGCGCTAAAAGCGCAACGATCGAAATTGATGGAGTTGGAACCAAAACGGTTCCACTCGCGAATATCGAGATACTGCAGTGATTCGAGCAGGTGGTGGCCAAACCGCGGAGAAAATGACTGCGTGCAGGCCCATAAAAGCTGAGGAGTAGAGACCATGGCAGAAGAATTTGATGTAGGGGCTCCATTGCCCGAGGAATCATCTAATCGGACATTCGTAATCGCAGCTGTCTCGCTGGGCGGTTTGCTGGTTCTAAGCATGATCTGTCTGTTGGTTTATGCTTTGGTGCTGGCGCCGCAGCAGCAAGAGGCTCGGGCCACAGACGTGGTGGTTGTCAACCAACAGAACACCGAGGAAGCGTTGACTCAAACTGCTGTCGTCGTTGAACGGACGCCGTCGCGCACACCGATCGTGACGGAGCTGCCGATCGAAACAGCGACGGTGACACCCACGCTGGTGGTTGTCCTTCCAACGGACACACCGACGCCGTTCCTGACCTTGCCTACCTTAGCGCCGGAAACGGCTACAGCTGCGGCTCAATTGACCCTGGCTGCAGGACAGGGAGGCGGTGGAGAAACGCCAACACCAACGGCTCTTCCTGCAACCGGTTTTGCAGATGAAGTCGGCATTCCAGCGTTGGCGCTGGCAGGTGGATTACTTCTGGCTTTAATATTCATCGTACGCAGTTTGCGGACTCGGGTCACTACTTAATAGCTAGTTTGTTAATCACCTGCTCGACAACTGAACTGCTGGTGGCAGGGTCAGCCTGATGTTGACCCTGCCTTCTTGTGTGGAGATTTGATGGCGAAGAAAGTTACTCCTTTTTCATCCCTCACCGAAACTGTGCTAACTGAACTTGCTGCGGGCCACTGCGTCTCGATTACCGGTCTGAGCAACAGCGGAAAATCCAACTTGATGCGCTCGCTGGCGGATCAGAATGTAAAGAAGTTCTATAAGGCGAAAGCCGGTCGGCCCGGCTTCCTTATTTATATCGACTGCAACCGGGCAGTAGCGATTTCGGGGCAGGCATTTTACGAAGTTGTGCTGCGGTCAACGCTGGAGCGCCTTTCTGATGAGGTTCCAAATTCCTTATTAACAAATCTGCAGGGTTACCATCAGACAATTACAGAGGCGGATTCAACTTTCACAGCATCCCTCTCTTTCAACCTGGCGCTTTCGGAATTGGGCAAGGAGCTGGGTCAAAATTTATGCCTGCTTTTTGATGAGTTTGACGAGATTTACACCGCTTTAGATAATCGTGCGCTCCTGAATTTACGCGCACTCCGTGATCGCTTCCGCGATCGTCTTGTTTTTGCGACGGCCACGAGGCGCCGGTTATCAGGGTTGCGTGGCGACGCGATTGAGGATGAATTCGCTGAACTCTTTTCTCGGTTTACATATAATATGCCGCTGCTTAGTATTGCCGAATCTCGTGCACTATTAGCCAGTCTAAATCTCCCCGATCTGAAGAAAGAAGTCCAGGATAAGGCATTTGAACTGGCAGGTGGGCACCCGGGGATGTTGGTGGCGGTGTCTCAAGCTTTAGCTCATCTCCCTAAGGATTGGGAAGGGGATCTCGCGGCTTATGTTCGTCTAGAGCCCCAACCACGAGCCGAATGCATGAAGCTGTGGTATCAGCTCAATGCAGACGAACGAGCTGGTTTATCCTCACTTGTGCTCGAGCCGAACGCTGGTCTGCCCCAGCAGCAAATACGCCATTTGACCTCCTTGGGCATGCTCGTCGCCAATCAGCCATTCTCGCCGATCTTCGCTGATTTTATCGCCAGAAAGAGCCGAGGGCATGATGTCGAAGTGCGGGGGGTATATCTCGACACCGATTCCGGCGATGTATGGGTTGATGGCGTTCGCATCCCAGTTCTCACGGATTTGGAGTATCGATTATTGGAACTACTATATGAGAGACGGGATAAGCTGACAGATAAGTTCCAGATCGTGACCGCGGTATGGGGGGAGGAATACCTCGGGAGCGTCGATGATGCTCGTGTTGAGAAACTGATCAGCCGCCTGCGAGGGAAGATCGAGCCCAATCCCACCAGCCCAATCTATTTAATCACTCGACGGGGCCGAGGTTATAAGCTGCTTACAACCCCGAGGTCAACTTAACATTCCGATCACAGTTGCCGCCTAGTTAGGGATGGAGATCTCAGATGAAAGTCCGGCTGCTGGTTTACGACCCAGATCCGGAAGGCCGGCGCCTTTTCCGCAAGGCAATTCAAGAATCTTGCGAAGGGTGTGTGGCTGTGATACGGGCGAGCGCCGATAGTTGTGTGCAAGCCCTGCGCGAACGCCCCTTCGATACATTAATCCTCGGTTTACCCATTGATATTCCCACGCTCCTGCAGGTACTGCTTGCATACCAGGAAATCCCAAGGCGGCCTGAATTATTCCTGTTCGCGGAGCAGCCTCCCGAAGGCGATACGCTTTCTTCTCGGCACTTTCTAAAATCAACGCCGGGCATTGTCCGCTTTCTCGATGATCTTCCGGGCTATTTGCGCCCGGGCTTGATCTCTCGTTTAACGGAGGAGCTTGAGCGGGTTAATTTTGACCAATACGGAGGAGATGCTCGGCGAACGATTACAGAATATGCGATCGAGCTTCTAAGTGGGATCGGTGTAAACTCGATGTATATAAGCATCGATTCTGTGGATGGACATTGGGTTTTACACGGTTCAAGTTACTCGAAAGACATTCACCAAGAAATTGATGCACTTGTGGAAAAAGCCGGAAGACTTGCACCGGACCCTGCGCGTGTCGCGCACTCCTTACGCGAGGTACTCCTCGGCCAGTCCTCACACTATTCAGACCACCCCGAGGAGATTATCCGCTCGATTTTTCCTTGGGCGACATCAGCAGAGATCGATGGTTTGGTCGATGGGCTGCACCTGAATGCGTTGTTTATGTTGCCGATACTGGATGAAGAGCAGCCACGGGGGATATTGATGGTCGCTGCGACCCTTTCCCTCCAATCCCAAAACGCGCTTCAGATCTTCGCAAACGTGTTAAGTACGCTGCTCATGCGAGTGGAATCATTGGATCGCTTACGACGCGATGCGCACGTTATGAGGGTTTTGCAGCAAGTCGTTTATGCGCTCAGCTCGACACTCGATTTTGAGACCATCCAGGACCAAGTTCTTGATCTACTGAAGACGGTAGTTCCCTTCGATTCCGCATGTGTAATACTCAGGGAAGAAGGGGAAATGATTGTGCGCCAGGTAAGAGGTTTCCTCCCTGCGGATGGAGCGCTTCAGGTGGGTGAGAAAGTCATCCCTCCTGATCGCTCGGCTTTGGGGCAGGTGGTTTACGATGCCCGTCCTATGCTTCTGCGCGCAGTTGAAGATCCGCTGCGCATCGGCTTTGAACGTTACCCGGCCGACATCAGATCTTGGTTGGGTGTGCCGATTCTGTGGAGGTCCGAAATAATCGGAGGTATGGCTTTAGGCAGCAGGGTGCAGGGATTCTTTCAGGAGTACCATCTAAGAATTGTGCTTGGTTTTGCCCGGCAATTGGGGGTGGCATTACAGAACGCTCGCCTTTTGCGCAGTTCCTCGGCTCGTGCTGAGAAGATGCGCTTAGTGTATGAGATCGGCCGCAGTGCGGTAGCGATTCTCGATATTAAACAACTAGCTCACGAAGTGGCGGCGGGTACCTTGAGAGTTTTTAATTACTATGCCATAGGGATTTTGCTGTCCGAAGGGGGAAGATTGGTCCCGTATGCATACTTGCGCGGCCCCGAAGGGATTCCCGTGAGTCAGGTTGAGCCGCTAGACTTGAACGCGGCGGGATTTGCTCAAGAGGCTGTTAAAAGCGATAAGCCGCTTTTGATTTCTGATGTAAGCAAAGAGCCGCGGTTTCAACACCACACCGAACTTCCCAATACAGGCTGCGAAATGATTTTGCCTCTCTCAATTGCCGGGGAGGTCCTCGGTGTAATGATTGTTGATAAGGAAGAAGTTGGACAACTTGGGGAGGAGGATTTGGAGATGCTTCAAGTTCTGACCTCCCTGATTACGATTTCGATAATCAACGCCCGTCTCTTCGGCGAAATCCATGACCATGCCGCTGTATTAGAAGAGCGAGTCGCGGACCGCACCTCCGAGCTGCAATCACAGAAGGAACAAACCGAGGCGATCCTGAGTTCCGTTGCCGACGCTGTGCTTGTCTTCGATCTTGATGGGAGTCTGGTTTTGGCAAACCCGCAGGCGCAGCTCCTGATGGCGGGTGAGTTGAGTGAGGGGGTGCTAACGCAGATCTCTCGTCTACATGGAGCAGAGAGCAGGGTCCAAGAATCATTCGATATCGGCGAGGCATCATTTCAAGCTCTCGCCTCACCGGTCGAACTGGATGGAGGCTCAATCGGCACG
Source organism: Anaerolineales bacterium (assembly GCA_030608865.1). The sequence goes on from JAUWDI010000015.1 coordinate 8,887, forward strand.
GTGATTGTCCTGCGGGATATCACACGTTTGCAGGAATTAGATAGGTTAAAAAGCAAATTTGTGGCAACAGTCTCGCATGAATTACGAACCCCTCTTGCGAATATCAAGGTATACCTTTCACTGCTCCAGAGATCTAAAGAGGATAATCAAGAGAGGTATCTGGGTGTGCTTAATCAGGAGACGGACCGTCTCACGAGCATGATCGAGGAATTGTTGGACCTCGCCCGTTTGGAATCTCAGAAAGAAATCGAGATAGAGAACGTAGAGATCACAGCTATCCTTGACCAGGTTGTCGAGCGGCACCGCCCGATTTGTGAGGAGAAGGGCATACACATCGCTCATGAACCGGAGAGTGCGCTGATGGTTTTAGGGAACCCCCACCAGTTGATTCGCCTTTTCACCAATTTAGTCGCGAATGCAGCAACATACACCGATGCTGGAGGGACAATCTCCCTGCGTATCAGCGGCGAAGATGAAATCGATGGCATTGTTTACACGCCCATAGAAGTCCGCGATAATGGAGTCGGGATCTCTGAGGAAGACCTGCCATTTCTATTTGATCGTTTTTATCGTGGTACTATGGCACGGGAACACAAGATACCTGGAAGCGGCTTGGGTCTTGCGATTGTGCGGGAGATAGCGATTCGGCACGGCGGCCTCGTTAAGGTTGAGAGCGAGGTTGGACTTGGAAGCGTTTTTACTGTTTGGCTACCTCTGTTAAAAAGGGAACAAGGATTACCATGACCAAACCATTAATCCTGGTCGTCGAAGATGATCTGGCGCTGCTTGAAGGGATTCGAGAACTTCTGGAACTAACCGAGTACAAGGTACTAACCGCCATGAACGGACAAGAAGCGCTTGAGGTTCTGGAAAACCAACGCCCAGACTTGATCGTTTCAGACATCATGATGCCGGAGATGGACGGGTATGAATTTCACGAAAAGGTGAGCGAACAGCCGGAGCTTAGCGCTATTCCATTTATCTTTCTCACCGCGCGTGGAGAAAAAGCAGACATTCGCCGCGGCAAAGAAATTGGCGTCGATGATTACATCACCAAACCGTTTGATGATGAGGATTTATTGGTCGGCGTAAGGGCGAAGCTTAGTCGGTGGGAAGGTCTCCGTAAGCAGCGAGATGAGGAAGTTTCCGACCTAAAGAGTAAGATTCTACTTACACTGAGCCATGAATTCCGAACACCGCTGACGTACATCATTAATTATTCCGATTTGCTCGAGCTCGAAGGTCAGAAAGTCGAAGGAGAGGATTTCCAGGATTTTATGCAAGGCATTCGCCGAGGAGCCCTGCGATTGAACAGCCTCGTTGATGATTTCCTCATCTTGGTGGAGATCGAAACTGGCGAGGCGGAGGATGCTTATCGTTACCGGAGGCGTCGGATTGAAGAGACGGGTCTTTGGTTGCGTGTGATCGTAAAACCCTTCCAGCCAACTGCGGAAGAACGAGGGTTAACTCTGATTACGGATGTCCCGGAGGATCTCCCAACGCTTGTGGCAGATGAGGCATATCTCTCAGATGCGATCGGACGTTTGCTCGATAATGCAATTAAGTTCTCGACGGATGAAAGTGAATGGGTCCGGTTTTCAGCGGAAGCGGAGGGAGACCGTTTGATGCTGCGAGTCCAGGATCAAGGGCAAGGGATAAAGGAAGAAGACCTGGGCGGCTTGTTCGATGTGTTCTACCAGATCGACCGTGCGAAGCGTGAGCAGCAGGGGTCTGGATCTGGCCTTGCAATCTGTAAGGGAATCATCGGAGTCCATGGTGGCGAAGTTGGTGTTGAAAGTGAACTTGGGAAAGGGAGCACTTTTTGGATCTCGCTGCCTTTCGAGCCCCAGGATTCTCAAGGCGAAGCTACAGAGAATGCGTAATGGTTAGGACGTCCCCTGGTGTCGTTGCCAGGGATTTGAATCTCAATTATTAAGCCCCTTTAGCCACAGATTGACCAAATTCGAGAAGTCGACTGACCTGTTCGGGCTCGCGAGCTTCGGCGTACACCCGCAAAACCGGCTCGGTTCCGGACGGTCGGATCAGGAGCCATGAATCGTCAGCCAAGAGGTACTTCACACCATCCATCGTGTTTACAGAGGAGATTTCAACACCACCGATGGATGACGGCGCGTCTTCGGCGAGTTGTTTAACCATTTGCTCCTTCACAATCGGACGGGCAAGGCGCAGATCAACGCGTTTATAGTGGGCTGGCCCAACTTCGGCGAGCAGATCGGCGACCATCTCATCCAACGGGACGCCGCTTTCCGCGACCATTTCCGTGAGCAAAAGCCCCATGAGGATGCCGTCTCCCTCTGGAATGTGTCCTTTAAAAGAGATCCCACCAGATTCTTCGCCGCCGATGAGAACATCATCTTGCAGCATCCACTCGGCAATGTAATTGAATCCGACTGGTGTCTCTATTACCTCAAGCCCATATTTCTCGGCCAGGCGGTTCATCATTTGAGTGGTTGACACGGTTTTTACAACTTTCCCGCGGAAACCACGTTTCTCAAAAAGGTATTTAAGTGAAAGAGCCATGATGCGATGTGGATCGACGAACTGTCCACGACCATCCATGGCGCCGAGACGGTCGGCATCGCCGTCCGTAGCCAGGCCGAGTTGGCCGTGGCCGGCGGCGATCGCGCCGGCGAGCGCGCCGAGGTAGTGCCCAATAGGTTCAGGATGAATGCCGCCGAAACCGGGGTTCATCTCTCCGCGAACCTCGAAAACCTCACAACCTGTGCCCTGCAGTATGCCGCGTATTTGCCCTCTGCCGGATCCGAACATCGAA
>JAUWDI010000055.1 GCA_030608865.1 Anaerolineales bacterium
GCCCATCGACCGATCGGTTGAACGGGAAAGTGTGCCGCTTGAAGAGAGCGGCATAACGCACCCGGCGGCTGCAATCCTATCTTTTTCGATGATCGCGGCGCCATCGTGGAGCGGAGTGTTGATATGAAAAATTTGAAGTAATAATTGCGGTGTAAGCTCCGCATCCAACACCACGCCGGTTTCTTTGTAATCGGCAAGAGGGACTTCTCGCTCGATTACGATTAAAGCGCCATAGCGCCGGTCCGATAAACGCTGGGCGGTAATGCATACGGTCTCGATGAGCTCTTCAATGTGGTCCGGTGCTGTGCTCAGGAAGAACATATTGCTTGTACGACCGAGGCGCTCAAGCGCCCGCCGGATTTCCGGAGCGAAGATCACCGGAATTGCGATAAGCAGAGCGGGTAAAGATGCCTCTAATAACCAGGTGAACGCCGGGAGGTTTAGCAGGCTGGTGAGTACAGCGATGGTGATGACTAATACGATCATCCCGCGCAGAAGAGTGACGGCCTGTGTCCCCCGGACCAGGCGCAGAAGGAAGAAAACGGCCATGGTCACAAGAAGAACGTCTACTAAACTCAGTAGGTCGAACCGTTGGAAGAAGAAAGTCAATTCTGAGATGAAATTTGTCACGACGATACTCTTTACCGAGCAGCTAGGACTTAAGCGCTGTCTTTAAGATTGCGCAAGAGATCATGATAGCCCTCAATGTTGGGGGGATCTAGATCGATGATTGTCTGTATTGTTGTAATAGAGTCCTTGGTCTGACCCGCATCCAATTGTATCTCACCCAGCGCGTCGTATTGGGCGATCGCGTCGGCGGTTCTCCCGGCTGCACGGTATGCCTCTGCCAGACGGGAATGCAGGGCCTGTTTCCCCGGATATTCACGAGCAAGATCTTCCAGAAGGGTGAGAGCTTCCAGCGCATGATTCGATTGCACGAGATGGTCCAGCTGGATGTCTAGGGCAACTGCTGCCTGTTCCTCCTGCCCAAGCCGTAAATTCAGATCAATAAGATGGGAACGGGCTTTCTCGTTCTGTGGGTCGATCTCGCAGATTTCCTCAAATGTTTGCAGCGCCTGACGCAGATCCAATCTCGAGAGATCGATATCCCCCATCATGTCCAGTGTCTTTATTTTCCACTCACGGCTGACAGGGCCGCGTTGGCTGAGTTTATAGGCATCATCCAGCGTTGAACGCGCGGAGTCAATTTCTGCCATTTGCCGGTAAAGCTCGGCCAGGTCGAGATACTGTTCCAGCGCCTCTTCGGTCCTGTCTTGTTGCGCCAGGAGATCGATAAAGTGCTTCCTCGCGGCGATGTCGATTGGGGAATGACGAATAATGCGGGCATAAACGTTAGATGAGGCGGAGATTTCACCGCGGACGTGGTGAGTCTTGGCGATGATTCGCAGCTTGGTCATACCTCCGGCTGTGTTGCCCTGCCGGATCATGATTTCCGCCATTCGTAAGTGCAGCCCGAGATAACCGGGAATATGGTCGAGCGCCAGCATGGCTTCTTCCATGGCTACTTCGTATTTCTTGCTCTTCACCAAGTCGTCAATCCGGCCGATGGCTTGCAGAATCCGTTCTGTTCCACCCACTGCGAGCATTTCGGCGATCGGCACCAATTCCGCCCCTTCCGACTCGCCTTCGAGCTGGCGGCGCGCCTGACGGAGACGTTCGAGCCACTCCGGACCACTCAAGAAGCTGAGTGTGTTTTCAACGATCTGCGAGAGCGTCTCATCATCTCCCTCGCTCATTGTAGCCATGATCGTATCGTAGAGCTGGTTAAGATCGCCGGACTGGTTCTCATCGACCGAAAGGGTGTCTGCGTAGCGCAGTGCCTGAAGCAGAAAACGGGCTGCTTCTGGAAGGTCGCCACGCATGCGAGCCAGGCGGCCGAGGGCAAGGTTTGCTCCTAGATCGAGATCGGGGTGGCCAAGGGACTGGGTTAGGTATTTCGTTGCCCCTTCTTGGTCACCCTGGTTCTTGAGCAGAATACCGAGGTTGTAATAAACTGCAGGGTGGTCCAATCCGGCTTTGATCGCGCTCTCGTACTGTTTAATCGCCTGCGGGATATTATCGTGGGTTTGATAATCGATCGCTTGCCCTAGATAGCGGAGCATCTGCGGCTGGCCGACGCTCTTGCGCTCCTGGCTGATGCGGCTCTTTGTGAGTTCTGCCATATCTATCGGAGATGACCCATTTCCGTTCTCGTCACCCGACTCTTCAAAGATCAATCCTGCAAGAATAGTCAACGCTCGAGCCTGGGCTGTCGTCTCCGGGTCGGCCTGCTGGCTGTCGTCGATTTCTTCAGCCTCGCCTGCTTTCAGGTAATCTTTTACCTGGTCCATCCGTAGTGGCGCAGTGGTCCCTCGCGGTTCTGAGGGAGGTGGTAAAGATTTACCCTGCTGGAGAAAGCGCAGCGCCCGAGCTGCTTCCTTCTCACCGGGGACCAGGCGCAGCGCCCGCTCAGCGGCATCTTTGGCGCTATCAACCTTCCCGTCTGTTTGTAGGATCGAGGCAACTGCGAGATATTCATAGACCGCCTCTCGCTTGCGACCCAATCGCTCGAAAGTCATGGCCAGTTTGGTCCGCGTATTGAGGTCACCGGGAACCATACGGGCGATTTGGGACCAGTTATCGATGGCCTTATCCGCGTCTCGACGCTTGAGGTGCAGCTCAGCTGCTGCAGTCCGTTGGGCGACAGCGCTGTCGATTTGATTCATGAGTTCGAGGATCTCGGCTGTTTTTTCTACGGGTACGGGGTCATCCGGGGCTAATTTCGCAGCGTGCTGATAGACTTCGAGCGCTTCTTGGTACTTCTCCGACTCTAAGAGTGCCAGCCCGAGACTCGTCAAAGCCCCAGGATTGTCGGCTTTCAGCGCGAGCGCCTTGCGGTAATACTCGATCGCTCGGTCCCATTGGAGATCCCAAGCTGCGGAGTGCCCAAGGCGCATGGATTCTTCGAAGAGTTCTTGGCGTTCTGTCATGCCCCATACTTTTGATTAAAATAGGTTAGAGAGGCGAGTATAGCACAAGTTGGAAGCGGTCGCCGTTCAGGTTGTCAGGCGTAACCCGCCACCTTGAAAGTTTACAATTTCAGGGGATGTGGTATCAAACCTGCGTTCATAGCGGCCGCATGTCTGCCCAGTTCAACCCTGCTTTTGCATCCGTCTTTAATGGCACGACAAGACGGTAAGCATCCTGCATGACATCCTGAACGATGGCGGTGGTTTGCTCTATCTCACCTTCAGGACATTCAAGCACAAGCTCATCATGTACCTGCAGCAGCATGCGGGCCGAGCTGTCGGCGCTTGCTAATTGTTCGGGCAGGTTGAGCATCGCCAGTTTGATGATGTCAGCGGCTGTACCCTGGATGGGTGCGTTTATTGCTTCACGGTTCGCCCGGCTGCGGTCCATCTCAGAGACGGAGGCGCCGCTCGCCAATTGCGGGAAGTATCGTCGCCGACCTAGAAGGGTAGTGACATAGCCTTTCTCGATGACCTCTTCTCGAATGCCGTCCAGGTAGCTTTTTACTCCCGGGAAGCGTTCAAAGTATGCACTAACGAAGTTTTCAGCTTCAGCCAGGGTTAGATCTGTGGTCCGAGTTAATCCAAAAGGACTCATCCCGTAGATCAAACCGAAATTGACGGCTTTGGCGTGGCGACGCATGGCCGAGGTAACATCCTCGATACTGGTCCCGTAAATCGCCGCCGCCGTCGTTGCGTGGATATCCTGATCATCTTGGAATGCTTCGATCATCGCCTCGTCCTCTGCGATATGAGCCACGATGCGTAATTCAATCTGGGAGTAGTCCACACTAAGTAGTAACTGGCCGGCAGCGGGGATGAATGCGCGGCGAATCTCCCGGCCGAGATCTGTCCGTATTGGGATATTCTGAAGATTGGGGCTGGACGATGCCAAGCGGCCTGTCACCGATCCGGTTTGATTGTAGGATGTATGCACACGGTTTGTCGCCGGATTCACCTGTTGGGGGAAAGAATCCGCATACGTCGACTTGAGTTTTGCGATTTCGCGCTGCTTAAGGATTAATTCTATGATGGGGTGAGTTTCCCTCAGTTCATTCAGCACCGCAGCCGCTGTGGAATAATGCCCGGAAGAAGTGCGGCGGGTGCGGCCAGGAGGTTCTAAGCCTAGCTCTTCGAATAACACAGTCGAGAGCTGCTGCGTTGAGTTGATGTTGAAACCATGGCCGACAATATCATAGATCTGCTGTTCGAGAGTCTCTAGTTGGGTCGCCATATTTTTAGAGAGGTCAGCCAGGAAATTGGTGTCCAGCGAGATTCCGGCCAGTTCCATGTCAGCAAGGATGGGGATGAAAGGCATCTCCACTTCTTCGAAGACCGACATCTGGCTCTTCTCTTCTAATTCACGTTTCAATTCAGGCATCAGGCGGAGGCAGATTTCAGCATCGGCGATAGCGTATGGTGCAACTTCCGCAATGGGAACATCGGCCATTGATTTTTGCCCACGGCCGCTGCCGATTAGTTCTTTAATCTCCATCATCTGGTTGCCCAAACGAACCCAGGCTAAGTTTTTCAAACCCAGATTGCGAGAGGATGGATCGCAGAGCCACTCGGCGATCATCGTGTCGAACGACAAAGGTTCAACGGTCAATCCGTTCCGGACAAGGATGGTGAAATCATATTTAAGGTTGTGTCCAATTTTTGGAATCTTGGTGTCCGTGAGAGACTCGCCCAACGCTTGGAGCACGTCTTCAAGATTTAGCTGCGGTCCGCCGGCGTACAGCGGGTTGTGTCCTATGGGCAGGTAATAGCCTTCTTCCGGTTTCACCGCTAAGGATATGCCCACAAGATCTGCGGTTATGGGGTCAGTGCTTGTGGTTTCGGTGTCGAAGGCGATTTGCTTGGCAGTTCGCAGTTCAGTTTTTAAACGGGCGAGGGCTTCAAGAGAATCAACCACGGTGGTCTGGATAAGGCTTTTAACCGGTTCGGTTGGATTTGAGGTGAACATATTGAGTTGTCCAGCCTCGACGGGTTCCGTCCCACCGGGGATTCTGTCTACGAGAGTGCGGAACTCCAAGTCACGGAAAAGTTTCAATACCCCGTCCCGGTTGTATCCAGTAGCCCGGCAAGCATCCAGGTTGAATTCAATCGGGACATCGGTGACGATCTCACCCAACTTGCGACTGAGATAAGCAATCTCCCGGTTCTCTTCCAGTTTCGACTGAAAACGGGTCGGTATGTCCTCGAGATGTTCGTAGATTCCATCCAGGTCGTTGTATTCTTGCAGGAGTTTGACAGATGTTTTCTCGCCGATCCCGCGCACACCGGGGATATTGTCGCTTGAGTCTCCCACCATGGCTTTATGGTCCACCAGCTGGGATGGTTCCAGGTTGTAACGAGCTCTCACTTGCTTGGGTCCATAATCCAACGCCTCGGACAGTTTTTTTCCTGCTAAGCGAATGAAGACATTGTCGTCAGCAAGTTGGAGGAGATCGCGGTCGCCGGTGAGGATGATGACCTCTACGCCCTCATTGGATGCCAGGCGGGCGACAGTGCCGAGCACGTCATCCGCTTCGAATCCTTCAGCCTCAAAAATCGGGATCCCGAAGGTGTTCACAACTTCACGAATACGATCGATCTGCAAGCGCAGATCATCGGGCATTTTTTCGCGAGTTGCTTTGTACTCCGGGTAAATGTCATCTCGAAATGTTTTGCCAGTATCGAAAGAAACAGCGAGGTATTCTGGCGATTCACTCTCGAGCAAGCGAAGCAAAACAGACGTGAAGCCATACGTACCAGCGGTGGGTTCGCCCGATTTTGTGATCCAGCGCGACCCTCCACCCACGCCTGTCAGCGCGAAGTAGGTTCGATAGGCAAGCGCATGGCCGTCTATAAGAAAGAGGCGTGGCTTAGAAGGCATAGGGTCTCCAGGATAAGCTCATTTTATGGATTGTAGCACTATATATCTGGTGCAATGGTTCCTTTCAAAGCAAGTGTTAGCTGGACAATAGATAACGCCTGGTGATGAGCCAGGCGTTATCATTATTGGTTCTCGGGCCAGACTGTTTCACCGTTGAATATGCGGGTAAAGCCAGAACGCCGCATCATCATCAGGTGAGCCATTAGCTGTTACTGCTAGAACGAATTCGACTGATTTCCCGGCCAAGAAACTTAAATCGACTTCAAGAAATCGTATATTACCGTCGTAGGTCTCAGTCCATGAATCGATGTTCTGCAGTGGACCGCCGTCTGCTCGATAATTCAGTTGAAATTTCACGTTACAGTTGGGGGTGTCGTGGAGACAACCGATGATTGTCTTAAATTCGTCTCCTGCCTGGACGTTGAATGCCGGGAATTTGCCCGTAATCACGCCAGTGTTGGCCCATTGTGGAAAAGTGAGCAATGCGGGCTCGTTTTCAGTAGTGCCATCTTCCAGTTTAGGCTCGTCAATTTTAGCGACGAAACCATCGTTCGATAATGAACCCGGACAGGGGAGCACGCCTGCAGCGCTGCGCCATTCGGC
>JAUWDI010000109.1 GCA_030608865.1 Anaerolineales bacterium
GAAAGCAGCGAGTTTGTTCCCGGTCTAGCGGAGCGCTGGGAGATTTCCAGCGACGGTCTGCGATATACCTTTTATCTGCGTAAAGATGTCCGCTTCCATGATGGAACGCTCTTCAATGCTCAGGCTGTCCAAGACAACCTCGATTACATCCTCGACCCAGACAACCATTCGCAGAAGGCAGCAACGATGCTTGGGCCATTCAATCAGACGGAAATATTGGACGAGCATACAATTGCGTTTGTGCTCGACGAACCGTTCGCCCCATTAATGGATTCCCTCTCGCAGGTCTATCTTGGCATGGCCTCACCTGCAGCTTTGAATCAATGGGGGGCCTCCGAATATCAATTCCATCAGGTAGGGACAGGACCGTATCGCTTCATCGAATACATCCCTAACGATCACATCACCCTAGAACGTAATCCAGATTACGCCTGGGGTCCTTCAATCTATGACAACACAAAAGCTTCGGTGGAACGAATCAACTTCTACTTTTACGAGGACGCTGCCTCCCGAGCCCTCGCTTTGGAAAGACGCGAAGTAGATATCTTGGGCGAGATTCCACCGCATGAAGCCGACCGTCTAGCTTCCAGCGTAGATTTTTCACTATCGCCTGTTGCCATCCCTGGCCAACCTTTACAATTTTTCTTCAACACCGCCGCGTCGCCCACGGATGATCTTCGGGTTCGACAAGCATTGCTTCTAACTGTCGATAAGAAATCAATAGTCCTCACCGTCTTTGGAAGTCACTCGCCAATAAGCAACAGTCCTCTCTCGCAGGCTGGATTCGAATGGATATCGGAGCCTCCACCTTCCGCACACAACCCCGAGGGTGCGCGTAAACTTCTCGAGGAGGCAGGATGGATATTAGAGAGTTCAGAATCATACCGAAAGCGTGATGGCGAACCGCTTGTCATCAAGCTTATCGCCCCATCCTGGGGATCGAATTCTGAGGTCGCGCAATTATTGAAAGCCGGCTGGGAGAATATTGGCATCGATGTTGAATTAACTATTGCACCCGGATTTGGAACGCTCAAAGAGGCCCAATCCAGCGGTGACTACCACGCTATCGGGATTAACTTCTTCGGAACAGATCCTGATTTATTGCGTTCCTTCTACGCAAGCGATGGGTTCTATAATTGGACAGGGTTCTCTGATCCCGAAATCGACCGGATGCTGAACGAAGCCGCTCGCGCCTCACTGGCCCCTGATCACCGAGAGGAACTGTATAATCAGATCGTCCGAGCAATTGCCGACAACGCACTTGTCCTCCCGATACGGGACTATGTCAACCTCGTCGTCTTTCACCAGGGAATTGAGGGCTTGAAATTCTCAGCGCAGGGATGGTTTCCAAATCTCATCGACATACAGCTATCCTCGCCGTAATCCGACGTCTTCTTGAAGGTGTCGGCACGGCCTGGGCTGCTGTTACCTTTGCCTTTTTCGCTCTGCGGTTTGCCTCCGGCGATCCTGTCGCGAGCCTTTTATCGCAGGGACTTGCCTCACCTGAGCAAGCTGAAGAGATTCGCATCTCGCTTGGTCTAAACGCACCGCTCTGGCTTCAGTACCTCAGATTTCTTGCAAACCTCCTTCAAGGAGATCTGGGGACGTCACTGTATACACATCGTTCCGTTTCACAAATCATCTTTGAGCAATTTCCTTCAACCGCCGCTCTAGCCATTAGCGGGCTCATCATTGCATTAATTTTCGGTTTCACCCTCGGAATCACTGCGGCTTGGTTTATAAAACGAACATCCGGTATGATCGCCGCGGCAATAGCGGCTTTGGCCACATCCATACCAGTCGCCTTTACAGGCATCCTTTCCCTGCTCATCGTTGGACAACTTCAGCTAGGATCCCTCTCTTCCAACGAGCTATTCATCAGACTGTTCCTACCAGCCCTGGTGTTGGGTTTCGCTTCTTCCGGCCCAATCGCCCGCGTGATCCACAGCGGCCTATCAGAGAGTCTTCGATCTCCTTTCATCCTGGCGGCACGTGCACGTGGAATCCACCGCGGTAACCGATTGCTACGACACGCGCTAAGGCCATCCCTTGCGCCCGTCATCTCCCTAATTGCTCTCGAAGCTGCTTTTTTATTTTCTGGAACCGTCGTTACGGAGACTGTCTTCTCTCGCCCCGGCCTTGGAAGACTCCTTGTGAAATCGATTCTGGACGGAGACTATCCCATCACTCTAGGTCTCGTCGCGCTGGCAGCGATTTTGTACACCTTCAGCCACGTGATCGCTGACCTTCTCACACTCGTCATTGATCCCCGATTACGGAGCGCCGAATGAGAATTCGCTGGCTGAAGACTCTGTGCATTCTCTGGCTAGCGGCGATGGCTTTAATGGCGCTCATTGCGCCCATAATCTCCTCCGCTGATCCCTATACGCCGATCGGTAGCCCACTGCAATCCCCGCGAGACCATCCACCTTTAGGAACGGATGCCTTGGGTCGGGATTTCTTCGCTCGTGTCACGTATGGAGCCCGGCTCAGTCTCTCCATTCCCCTGCTGGCAACACTACTCACCGTACTTATCGGAACCACCGTCAGCCTCACCGCTATAGTGGTTGGTGGATTATCAGATCGCATCATCCTTGCACTTACGAACGCTGCACTAGCAATTCCCGGACTTCTCCTTGCCATGTTACTAGTCGCCGGATTTGGACCGGGAATCCCAACGGTTGTGATCGCCGTTGGCTTGGGAGGAATTCCTGGCTTTGTCCGACTTAGCAGGAGTATCTTTCTAGGCATAAAGGAAATGGGATATATCGATGCCGCATATGCACTGGGCGCAAGCCGAACACGCGTTGCCCTCGCTCACTTGCTCCCGAACGCAGCTCCGCAGTTGTTCTCTCTCGCGACGACTCACTTCGCCTGGGCATTCATGGGGACGACGACGCTGACATTCCTGGGATTGTCCGGCGATCCATCTGTACCAGAATGGGGAGCGATGCTGAATAGCGGCCGGATGCATCTTATACAAGCGCCATGGTTGACAATCATCCCTGGAATTCTGATCAGTATGACGATTCTTACCATCCATTACCTCGGCGAAAATTACGCCGCTAAATGATCTGCACGTTGACGAAAACCATCTAACACTGATAAGCTTTTCACATGATAGAAAACAGCATGTCAACGATGTTAATCGTATTTATCGCTCTAGCTGTCGTCTTTGACTTTATAAATGGATTTCACGATAGCTCGAACATCGTCGCAACCGTCATATTCTCGCGCGCTCTGCCCCCACGCGTAGCGCTGATCCTGGCCGCGATCTCTCATTTCATAGCCCCCTTCCTTTTCGGAGTCGCTGTAGCCACAACCATCGGTGAAGCACTTCTAGATGTCAGTGCGCTTACAATGAACGTAATCATGGCCGCTATTGTTTCCGCAATCATCTGGAATCTGATAACCTGGTATTTTGGCATCCCCTCGTCCTCTTCGCACGCCCTTCTTGGCGGGCTCCTCGGCGCTGCCCTGATGCACAGTCGTTCCCTTGCGGTAGTAAGTGCTTCGGGGTTGTTTAAAATTGCGGTTGCATTATTTCTCTCACCCATCGCTGGCTTAATCGTTGGTTACATCATCATGAAGATCACATTATTTTTAGTTCGAGGTGCAACGCCAAAGGTAAATCATCTCTTCCGCCGTTTCCAGATCGTTACGCTCATCGGCCTCTCGTTAAGCCACGGCACAAACGACGCTCAAAAAACCATGGGGCTCATTGCGATGGGATTGCTGCTCAGCGGTCAAATCTCTTCTTTCTACGTACCAATGTGGGTGGTGACGATAAGTGCGGCCGCGATCGGCCTGGGGACGTTATTCGGTGGATGGCGTCTGATTCGCACACTTGGAGGGAAAATCTTCCGCATTCGCCCGATCCACGGATTCACATCGCAGATCGCGGGGTCAATCGTAATCCTCAGCGCAGCGCTTCTCGGTGGGCCCGTCAGCACAACACAGGTTATGAGTTCGTCTATTCTCGGTGTGGGAGCGGCAGAACGAATAAATAAAGTTCGCTGGAATGTTCTCGGTGATATGGCAGTAACCTGGTTGTTCACGATGCCAGTAAATGCCGCGCTCGCCGCTCTTTTATATCTCGGTTTTAACCTGCTCACAACTTGATTACGAATACCCTCAGACGACATTGCAGGTGCATCGTGATCATTGACTTGCCTGCGCACTACCACTCAGCCATCGTTCAATGACTGTTGATATTCGCTCCTCCACACCGGTAACAGCTTCAAACCACTGAATCTCTGGATCCTCCGCCTTAAACCAGTTCGCCTGCCTGCGCACAAACTGCCGGCTAAGTCTGCGAATCTCCACAATAGCGCTTTCTAAATCCATCTCACCACAAAGATATGCGGCGAGCTGAGCATAGCCGATTGCCGAGAGCGATGGCAAATCAGGCGAGATTCCGTTGTCGATCAACTTTTGAACTTCCTCAATC
>JAUWDI010000118.1 GCA_030608865.1 Anaerolineales bacterium
CCCGAATCCCAGCACTTTTCCATCGCCTGCACCATTCCCGGGTCAAATTGCTTTCCTGAACCATTACGAATCTCTGTGTAGGCGACTTCACCGGGCATTGCCTGCCGGTAAGGTCGATCAGATGTCATTGCGTCGAAGGAATCAGCAACTGCAAGGAGCCGGGCGCCCTCGGGAATTTCCTCACCGTTGAGCTGAGCGGGATAACCATCCCCATCCCAGCGCTCATGGTGATGCAAAACGAGCGGGATGGCGGGTGCAAGGTAAGGGATGTCGCGGATCATTAGCGCGCCTACTTCAGGGTGTTTACGCATCTCTACCCATTCTTCATCAGAGAGGGAACTGTCTTTTCTCAATACCGATTCAGGTATGTAAATCTTCCCAATGTCATGCAAGATGGCGCCGAATTCAAGTATTTCAAGCCTGGCGTCGTCCCATCCAAGTTGATCAGCAAGAGCCCTTGCGTACAGGCTTAAACGCCTCATATGTGCGTGTGTGTAGGAGTCACGGGCTTCAATTGCATTTGCCAACACAAAAAGGCTGTCCTTATAAGCGTGCTTTAGCTGGGCAAGCATAAGTTCATCTGAGCGCTGGAGTCGTGCTCGAACGGCAGACAAGAGTTCCTGGGTTGTTACGGGCTTTGTGATGTAATCGTCAGCGCCTAACGATTTGCCGGCGAATATATCCTCACGAGTGCCCCTGGCGGTGAGGAAGATGAAGGGTATGCTTGACCCTCCCGGTTGCTGGCGAACGGCCTCAAACAATTCATAGCCATCCATTATCGGCATTGAGATATCGGAAAGGATTAGTGCAGGTTGTGTATGGCCGAGAAGTTCCAGCGCGGCTTCCCCATTGGAAGCTGAAAGGACTTCAAAGCCCGCGCCCTTGAGTACGTCCTGAAAGGCGATGAGCATCGCCGGATCATCCTCAACTACGAGGAGTTTTATCGGGTCTTCCTGATGATCAGTTGAATTCGTTGTATCTTCAACCATTTACCCACCTTTACAGCATAATTATCACTTTCTATTCGCGATTCTGCTATATGAAATTCGTACCCCCCCCCTGTACCATGATTTGACCAGCCTAATTGTGTCTTGATTCCGTTTAGGAGTTATATACGTAAGATGTGAGTTTCCTGACATTATGTATTATGATTCCGCTTGGATTGAATTTGAATAGGAAACAGGGTATTGAATGTCAAAACGCTTGATTTCATTTCTCACGTTAGGATTAATCATAGCTGCTTTTCTCTCATTCGCTGCTGGCTATTTTGCGCGTGAGATCTGGCCGCTCCCTTCAGAACAACTGGTCCTTATAAAGGAAGCCAAGCGACTCCTAGGGATGCATTATATTGATCCTCTGCCGGATGAACTGGAGCTTGAACGGGGAATGATTCATGGCATGATGGGGGTATTACCTGATCCATATAGCAGATACGTTGAACCAGCGACACACGAAATTCAAACGGACGATCTGGCAGGAGAATACGCAGGTATCGGAGCGGAAATTTCCAAAGGCGAGCAAGGCATGTTCTACCTTGTCCCAATTGAAGGTGGTCCAGCTGAAGCTGCAGGTATCCTCGAAGGTGACGTTCTGCTGGCAATTGATGGCGCGTCGATTAATAAAGACACCGCGCTTGAGTCAGTTATTACTCGTATTCGAGGACCCGAAGGTTCAGTGATCCGGTTAACAGTGGCTCCTCGGGACCCCCAGCAGACCGACCTTGAGTTTGAAATCACTCGTGCGATCATCCCCCTACCCTCGGTAATGCACACCATCCTCCCCGAAGAACAATGGGTTGGGGTTATCACCGTTCGACGTTTTAGCGAAAAAACTCCAGGTGAACTTGAGAAAGCCTTTAAAGATTTAATAAATAGAGGGGCTAAATCTATCATTCTTGACTTGAGGGATAATTCCGGGGGTTTACTCGATGCATCTATAGAATCATCACGGCTATTTCTCGAGGATGGGCTCGTCGTTGTTGAAGAGCGCAGTGGAGTAGAGAGCCAGTTATTCTATGTTCACGAGAACGGTTTGGCATCAGAGATTCCTATGGCCGTATTGGTGAATGCTGGGACCGCGAGTGCGGCAGAGGTAGTGGCAGCTTCGCTTAAGGACAACGATCGAGCACCATTAATTGGCGAGACGACTTTTGGCAAGGGATCTGTGCAAGTGATTTTGGAGTTGAGCGATGGATCCAGCCTGCATGTGACATCTGCTCGTTGGCTTACCCCCAATGGTAAAGTTATTGACAGTATAGGCCTTCTTCCAGATATCATTGTTGAACAAATAGATCCTTCTGCGGATAATGGCATTGCCGTTGCTGTAGAATGGTTGCGGGAGCTTCGCTAAGATGGCAAAGAAGAAGAAGGATCCGTACAAGACAATCGCCAGGAATAAGAAGGCGGCACATGATTACAACCTCGAGGATCGTCTTGAGGCAGGTATTGTGTTGCGCGGAACTGAAATTAAATCGGCGAGGTTGGGCAATGTAAGCTTGAAGGAAGCATATGTTCAAATTAGTGGAGAAGAAGCATGGCTTGTGAATGCACACATCGCGCCCTATCAGGCGGCAAGCTTATTCAATCATGACCCTCGTCGGCGCAGGAAACTATTGTTGCACAGAAGGGAAATTTTACGACTAGAAGCAAAAATAAAGCAGCGCGGCTATACGGTTGTGCCAACGAGAATGTATCTAAAAAAGGGTCGTGCAAAAGTGGAGATTGCCCTAGCCCGCGGGAAACGTCAGTACGACAAACGAAGGGAACTTGCAGAGAAGGATGCAGCCCGCGATATCGAGAGATCCTTCGCGAGGAGAAAGCAGTGAAGCCGAAATCAATCGCTTCAATTAATCATCTGCCGGAAAAGGAAAAGGCAGCCATATATACACGGTTCATTCCAAATGAACTGCTCCAGAAGTTCGACATTCAATCTGATTTCACGGACGCTGAGGGAAGGTCACTCCTTACACTTCGGTTTAACGAAGGCAGCACCGATGTTGTACTCGACCTGCGGCATGAATATGGGGCTCAAGATCCTCTGCTCTACACGCATCTTACAGATACGATGAATGGTCAGATCCATGTACTGCTTTACATTGTCAACGATCCTAACTCTCCACGCTTCGGTGTGGATAAAATGCCCGATGGAACGAAAACCGAATTTGGCGTATTTCGCAGGAACCTTGTCGAAGAGGAGAAAGCTCTCAATGCGGGCTTGGCTCCTGGTCAAGTGCGCCAGGGGTTGCGTTTACTAAAGCATGCAATCCCCGCCTTCGATAATTTCATGCAGGGACTGGGGCATGATGTATATTTCATCGATCCACTCTCCTACCACAACGCGATCGTTTTCGAGCGTTATGGCTTTTCCTATCAAAAAGGTCGAAGGTTTATGATCCGAATAAATGAGGGATTCGAACCTGATTCTGACCTTTTCCTAAAACTGGATAACTCAACGCCCTTCCGCAAGCCTGCATTCCATAGAAGCATACTGGGAAGGAGCTGGGCAATTCACGACTGTATTTTAGGTGAACCCTATTCGGATGTAATTATGTACAAAAAGATCGGCAGGGATGCCGGGTTGGACACATTCCCAAACGCAAATTGGAATTAAATAATTGCGCATAGCCTTTTTGTATATTAGTGAAATCGGATAATTAGTTATTGGACGAAACGATATGGCTATGCGCATAACACTTATGCGAAAACAGCTTCCCTGTGCTATACTGTTGCTAGTTCAAAGGGGATGAATGGTATCGACGGAGGTGGAGCGTCACAGATTGCAAACCGAGAGGCGCCGAACTCGTTAACTCAGCGCACACACAAGTGCCAATCGCACTGACTATGCTGCTCTACCCGTAGCCGCGTAAGCGGATTACAAGTAGACCGGCGCTCTCCCAGGAGAGCTCGCCACCTCAAGCTTCGCCCTAGCAGTACGAGGGATGGCGATCAAAATGTTGGGGCTGGCAGAATTGGATCCACGACAGTTCTGTAAGAGCGGGTTTAGGCTCGCAGTGGATAGTTGAAATGCTCGTCTGTCAATCGACGTCATCTCAGCAAAATCAAAGATTGACTATGTTTGTAGACATCTGCTGACTGAATCCTTCGGACGCGGGTTCGAATCCCGCCATCTCCACAAGAAGCCCCGTATGGGGCTTCTCTTTATGGTATGGGGTTTTCTAAACGGAAACCATGTCCCCTAACGGTTATTACGTACTTAC
>JAUWDI010000012.1 GCA_030608865.1 Anaerolineales bacterium
CCGAGGCGTACTTTATAGCGAGGGCAGTAAGATGCAGCGCGACCCATCACGGGTCGCGCTGATTTTTGGAGCGTTAACTTCCGGAGCGGAGGTTCTAACCAAACGCGCCCGCTAATCCCGCTATCCCCAGACCAAGCGCCCCCAGGATGAGCGTGGTGAAGAAGGCAACTGCCATTATGGCGACCCACCCCAGGAGGACGGTTACGATCGTCTGCGTCCAATCCAGGTCGAGCGCCTCTTTGGCGGCGATGAACCAGGAGAAGAGCCCGGCGATCGCGGCGGCCAAACTTATAGGAGCGGTGACGCAAGCGAGAGTCGGCGAAAACGCACCGACGATACTGAGCACACCGACCACTCGCCATACATACGCAAGACCTAACGTGCGGACGAGCTCATCAAAAGTGACTTCGGCTTTAAAGACGGCCTTACCCACCCAGGAGATAATTGCCGTGCCGACGGCGAAGCCGATGATGCCAACAACGGTACCGACCAGCACACCGACAATCCCGGCGGTTGGTTGGTCGAATCCCCCTGCGCCGAATGTTGATCCGAGCGAACCCAGGAATGCAGTAGCAGCGACGATAATCCAGGCGGTTGTCGTAAATGATGTGTCGTGCTCGACCTCACTATATACTTCTTTGTTGAACATAAAGGCTTTCATGATGCGATCGACGAGCATGATAAAAAACTCCTTTCGCGAGTTGGGGTAGTGTTTCATCCGTGGCGATGGGCCCCTGCTAGTAAAACCCTCTTTGGCACGTTTCGATACGATTTGTAGCAAGAAAGCGTGAGGCAGCGATGATTGGCTGTCGTATAGCGCCGACTTTCTCGGCGGAGGTTGCGTGTGCAGGTGGGAGTCAGATGCGACGGCGACTGGCGCGCCCGTGAGCTCTGCAAGCCGCTTTATGTTGTGTCGTCCTGCCACCAGCGTATGCCCAGGTCAAGCAGAAGCAGGCGCAGGTCGGACTTGCTGCGCAAGTCGAATTTTATGAGTACGTTATGTATGTGTGACTTGACGGTCTCGGAGGAGATCACCAGTGCGTCAGCGATCTGGTGGTTGGTTTGCCCGCGGGCCGCAAGACATGTCACCTCCTGCTCGCGCGGGGTGAGCGAGGCCAGGGCGTGCTCTGCGTGCACCCGCAGCGTCTCCTGCTCCAACCCGCGCTCCAGGATGTCATTAACTAGCATCTCCGGCGGGCGGGAGCGGGCGCGCGCGGCGCGGTGCAGGCGGGTAGAGAGCTCAGCGCTAACCTCGACTGTCCAACGACGAGAAGAAAGTACGGCGTTTTTTGGAGGCTGTTTGACGGGTTGGCGGAGGGATCCGAAAACACCACCTTGGCGGGGTGGTGCTGAAGCTTGTTCCTCGCAGTTGCGTTCCCGACGGGAAGATCGGGACCTACGCTCGAACCACACGATCGACTCCCTGGCGCTGCAGAATGGACGGCGGGGACACCGCTGGCAATTCGATTATATAGAACAAATGTTCTATTGTCAAATATAAGGTCGTGTAGACCCCTCCAGTATTCCCTGTTAGACTCGGCGCGAGATTGTCGCGTGGGGCGAAGAATCGCTCAGACAGAGCGATGATTTTCGCCGGTTGTACGATCTTGAGGTGCAGCGATGGGTCATAATTTTCCTACAAATAGCAGCCAGCGGATGGCTGGTCAAGGTCAGTCATGGCCGTATACCCGCGTGGTGGCGGCGTTGGTTCTCTTCCCGGCGGTGCCGATGCTGTTGCTCTCCGTCGCGACTCTGGCATTGTTTTACTTGGCTCCCGGCCGCTTCGGGAGCTTGATCGCGCGTCTCCCCGGGGAATCGTTCATCCGGACGGCGCTTGTCTTCGCGCCGGCGACGCTGTTTGCGATTGTAGTCCTGGCTGTTCTCTACGCAGTGGAGAAACCGCGCGCCGGGATCGAAACTCAACCCGTAAAGGTCCAGCCTCGAAAGCGCAGCCTGCCAGTCGCAAGGACGGCGGGGATACTGATGTTGATCGCCGCCCTCCCCGCGTTTATGTTTTCACTCTCTGTGTGGGCACTTTCCTTCGTCTCACCTTCCCGTTTTGATCGCCTGATTGAGCCGTTTCCGGGCGAGACATACTTGCGCACAGCTACACCGTTCCTGCCCTGGGTGTTTTTTGCACTCGCCCTCATCGCAGTGCTGCTTTTATCTTCTTTAGAACGCGGGAAAGATGAAATAGAGAGCGACAAGGGCGAGGGTGCTGAGGCGCGGCTCGCGCATGGGGCACAAGAACCCAGGCGCTTGATCGACTATGCAGTCAGCATTGTGCTGTTCACGGCAATTCCCGCGTTGCTGGGATCTCTGGCAGCATTGGCGTTTTTTTACGTTCAACCGGAACGGTTCGCGCGTGTGATCAGCCGCCTTCCGCTGGAAAGCCTGGTGCGGGCAGGGCTGCTTTTCGTCCCTCCGACTTCTTTCATCGTGGTTGTTCTGGCTGCGATCTTCCTCCTGCGTCCCCGCTTTACAGTAACTACACCCTCACAGGGCGTGGTTGACGACGGCGTTGTTGAGAAATCCCCATTGCGTTCGACATTGGCTATATGGGTGTTAAGTGCGGGGTTGAGCCTTTCGGCAGCGCTGGGCCTGGGTTTACTGGCTGTGGTAGCGTACCTGCTCTTTCGTTAGCGGAGATCTTGATGATCGAATTTATTTCATCGTATCCGTTCGTGCTTGCACTCCTCGCCGCGGCCTTGGCTGAGTTCAGTGCCATCCTCGTTCGACGGACGGCGCCCATGGTCGGGAAATGGCTCTGGGGGGTGGCCGGGATACTCTCGGCATTGTCCGCAGCCGGCCTCGTTTGGTCATTTATCTGGGTGGTAGCTACGCAGCCTCCCCAACTTCAGCCTCCAGCAGTAGTTTTCCAGGCGATCGGCATGTTGATTGTGGTGCCCGGAGGGATTCTTCTGATTTGGTCGGTGATAGCGTTAGCGCGACAAACCTTCTATGCCTGGCCCGGGGCACGGTTAGTTACGAAAAGCCCGTACGACTACCTGCGCCGTCCGATGGGGGTAGGAATTGGATTGATCGCCCTTGGACTCGCACTTCTCACGAACAACCCGGCGGGTTGGATATGGTTACTGGCCTGGGCAATCCTCTCGCCGCTGCTCTTCGAACTCGAAGAGTGGGAATTAAAGAAGCGCTTGCCCGGGGCAGAGGATTATTTTGGCCGGACCCCTCGCTACTTGCCCCGATTCTGGATTAGGCTACGCAAGTAGGCGCCCAGGACATTCCAAAGTATTTCAACAACATATCCCGATTGCAGACCCTATATCTTCTTGAGGTTGGCCACTGAGCCGTTTCTGTCTTTCAACCAACGTGCGCCATGCTTAAAGCGGCCAACTGAAAGTGTAGTACGACAAAGTTCCCCTGGCCGCGTATTCATCAGATCTTCATATAAACGTCACCGCATATTCGAATGCTCAGGATATAAATTTGACATCAAAAGAGTCATGAAAATAACATGACCAAGAATATGAGGAAGGCAAATTATGAAAAAATTTAAAAGTTTAAATACGGGTTTTTTGTTGGTCGGATTGCTTGTCGTCGCGTTGGCTGCGTGCAGCACTTCGACTCCTGAAGTTCCTGCAACAGTAGAGGCTCCCGCAACCGTAGACGTTCCTGTTGTGGTGGAAGACATTACTATTGTTGATGAAGATAACAATACGTATGTCGATTCGGACGCGTTGGACCACGCATTCAGCGGGATCGCAACTACAGATCTGAGCGAGGCTGAGGCGGAAGGTCTTAGCTTCATGCGCGAGGAAGAAAAATTGGCCAGGGATGTCTATCTGATGCTCTATGAACAATGGGGCATCCGCATTTTCCAGAACATTGCCAAAGCCGAAGAAACGCACATGAGCGCCATAGCAGGACTTCTAGAGCGCTATGGTCTTCCGGATCCAGCGGAGGATACGGCCGTGGGTGTGTTTACCAACCCTGAGCTGCAGGCACTGTATGACCAGTTGATGGAAGAGGGAAGCCAGTCGTTGGCTGACGCACTTCGTGTTGGCGCCCTGGTGGAAGAGGTAGACATTGTCGATCTGGAGGACTATATCGAGCAGACTGACAATGAAGATGTGCTTCTGGTTTACCAGAATCTACTAAAAGGCTCTTACAATCATTTGAGCGCCTTTACCTCCAATCTGGAAAAGCAAACAGGAGAGATCTACCAGCTTCAGCTTCTAGAATCGGACGCGTAGATTGGGTCGTAGCTGCAGGCATTGAGCTTGCGGATTATCATAATGCAGACCGTGACGTTCGCATGCAGGTGTCCGGAAGAATGGTTCCGGTGAGCATGAGGGACATCATGGTCTGTTTTTTTCCTCAGGGGACGGGTTCCAAGCGGAAAATAGCCCCATTGTGATCAACAAGATACACCCGGCCCGCGTGGTCCTCCCCGAACGAGCTGATTGTCCCTGCGACTTTGAAGAGCGGCGCGCTTAACCAAGCACTGCTCTCATCCTGCATTAAACCCCAGACCCGCCCGCTGCAATAATCTCCGTACAGGTATACACCCTGCCAGGTTAGAAGGCTTGGGTCGCGAACCACCACGCCACCGGTAACCGAGCAGCCCAGGCTGTGGTCATATTCCGCGATTGGATCGATAAGACCCTCCGCGTCTCCGCCGCTGTAATCGTGTGCACCCTCACGCAGATTCCAGCCGTAGTTTGTAGCGGCGGTCGAGTCCGCAGGCAGAAAATTGATCTCCTCCCATTGGCTCTGACCGACATCGCCGATGAAGAAATCCCCGCTCGCCCGGTCGAATGCAATCCGCCATGGGTTCCGCAGGCCGTAGAGCCAGATCTCAGGCTTCCCGCCGCTGTCTGCGAAGGGGTTATCCTGCGGAATAACATAGGGCTCACCTGAATCTACGTCAATCCGCAGTATTTTTCCCAGCAGTGTATCCAAGCTCTGGCCGTTGCCGTGCGGGTCCCCACCAGACCCCCCATCGCCTGTTCCGATATAAAGATAGCCATCCGGCCCGAAAGCCAGCGCCCCGCCATTGTGATTGGCATAAGGTTGATCGATTCGCAGCAGCACCCTCTCACTTTCGCGATTTCCCAGGATATGGTTCGTGTCTGCGTGATATTCGGCGATAATGGTTTCACCATTGACGCCGCTGTAATTTACGAAGAAGCGTCCGTTTTCGTTGAAAGCCGGGTGGAAGGCCAGTCCCAGCAAGCCCTGCTCGTTCGCGCGGTCGTTCACCCGATCGCGGATGTCCAGGAATACTTGCGGTTTGTCCTGATCCCAAGCGACCGCCCAGATAAAACCTCGTTGTTCGACAACGAAGACACGGTTATCACCGGCGTTTGTCAGGGCGAGCGGCCGAGTGAACCCCGAGAGCACTTCCACCCAGGTGGCCGAAGCGGAGTCGGGCAGAGAGATGGTGCGGTCCGTCGTGATTTCTGTGGGCTGCGCCGCCGGTGTGAAGGTGGGCGTAAGCGCCGTTGATGGGGGCGCGGCTGTGGGTGGCAGGCGCGCGCAGCCAGTGAGCAGGACGAATCCGAACAGCAGCACGAATCGATGCATTGGGAGTGCCTCCGGCGATACGTAGCGTACGATTGTACCCTAGCGAAATTGGTGTATATCTGGATTGGAGAATAAGTGTGACCGAAGAGCGTTGCAGACGGGTCGCGGCGAAGTCGATCAGGATGGAATAAGAGGTGAGGTTATGCAAGACCTATTTGTAGGCAAACCCTACGGTGAGGAAGCGATGTTCGCCGTCCGGGTGGTGGGTATGGCGGCGAAGCTCTGCCGCGAGATTCAGAGTGAGATGGTCACCCAGGCGTTGGAAAAATCGGATCGATCACCGGTGACGGTGGCAGATTTCGCCAGCCAAGCTGTGGTCGCCAGCTTATTAATGGATACCTATCCGCAGGATCCTTTGATTGCGGAGGAGTCCAGCCAAACCCTGCAAGTGGCTGAAGGGGCAAAGACGCTTAAGGCCGTGACGGCGTATGTTGCCCGCATTCACGAGGGAGCAGAATCGGAAGATGTCTGTCGATGGATCGATCATGGGGACGGAAAAACGGCGGATCGGTTCTGGACCCTTGATCCGATCGACGGCACGAAGGGTTTTTTGCGCGGCGATCAATATGTGACTGCGCTGGCGTTGCTCGAGGCAGGTCAGGTTGCCGTCGGCGCGTTGGGCTGCCCGAACCTGAATCACCAGTTTGAGTCCGAGATCGGTGGCGAGGGGGTGGTCGTTGTCGCGATTCGGGGTCAGGGTTGCTGGGCACTCAAGATGGAGGGGAAGTCTTTGGGAAAGCTCTCGGTCTCTACGATAGTTGACCCGGGGCAGGCGCGGGTGCTGCGCTCCTTTGAATCCAGCCATACCGACTCAGGGAAACTGGAACTGATCATCAAGCGTTTGGGCACAGCGCATCCGCCGGTGCTCATGGATAGTCAGGTGAAATATGCGCTCATGGCTGCGGGCAAGGGTGAATTGCTCTTCCGACTACTCTCTCCCGCGCAGCCGGGCTACGTGGAGAAGATATGGGACCAAGCCGCAGGCTCAATCGTCGTCGAGGAGGCGGGAGGAAAAGTGACAGACCTGCGCGGAAACACGCTCGATTTTACTCGCGGACGCGGATTGACTGAAAACATTGGCGTATTCGCTTCGAATAGTCACCTGCATGACAACGCCCTGGAGATTGTGTGTTCCATCGGCGCAGACCGACGACTGGAGGGTGTGTGAGAAAAGGACGTTATCTAGACGTTCTTGCCCTGCTCATCGCACTGAGCGGATTGATCATCACCGGTTGGATATCTGATGATGTATTCGAACGCATCCCCCATATCGAGGACGAGTTCGCATATCTCTGGCAGGCGGAGGTGATGGCGGAGGGTCTGATCTCGCTGCCTTCGCCGGAAACACCCAGGGCTTTTCTCGTTCCGTTTGTTGTGGATCATGAAGGGCAGCGTTTTGCAAAATACCCGCCGGGTTGGCCGGCGGCTCTGTCGATCGGGGCACGGGTCAATCTTCCCTGGCTTGTGAATTCGCTGTTGGCGGGTTTTTCACTGTGGTTGATCTACCGGTTAGGGACGAAGATTCTCGGGCGTGGTGTCGGGCTGTTGGCGGAGGTCCTGACGCTAAGTTCCCCAATGTTCCTCATGCTCTCCGGTTCGCTCTTGGCGCACACGCTGAGTCTTTTTCTGGCGCTTGTTTTTCAATTGGCGTGGCTGGATAGCTTTCCGCTGAGAGGTGTGTCGAGGGAGCAGCGGGCTCCTGATGGGTTAGTTCTTCTTGCAGGTGCAGGGTCATTGGGGCTGTTGGTGCTCACGCGCCCGCTGACGGCGGTCGCCGTCGCATTCCCGTTTGCTCTTCATGGAATATTTCTACTGGCGAGAGGGACCCCCGGGGAGAGAAAGAAGCTGCTGATTCTGGCGCTTGTGACCAGTTGTGTCGCCAGCTTGCTCCTTATCTGGCAGTGGGCGCTCGGCGGCAGTCCCTTTCGCAATCTCTATACGTTGTGGTGGCCGTATGATCGCCTGGGTTTTGGGGCCGATATCGGCGTAACCGAGAGCGGACACAATTTGTATTGGGCGCTACAGAATGTGCATTTCAACCTGAGCGCAGGAATCCACGACCTCTTCGGTTGGCCCTATCTTTCCTGGTTGTTCATCCCTTTTGGGTTGATTGTGCTATGTCCCAAGCGGGACGGTAAGCTTGTGCTCGCGGTTTTTGTAAGTCTGGTCGTAGCCTACGGCGTGTACTGGCCCGGGTCGTGGTTGTATGGCCCACGTTATTACTATGAGGGTTTGCCGTCATTGACCATTTGTAGTGCAGCGGGTATAGCCTGGTTGGGCGACTGGCTGGGCAATTGGCGCAATGCGGTACGCTGGCGGCGGCTATCGGTGTTTGGCATAACAGCTCTACTTGTAATAATGAATATCGTTTTCTATTTTCCTGCTCGGGTATGGGGGATGCGAGGTCTGTACCAGATCACGCGTGAGCCTATGGACGCTTTAGTGGAGATCGCTCAGGAGGATGCCTTGATTATCGTTCACACCCAAAAGTGGTTCGAATACGCCCGATTGCTCCCCTTGGTGGAGCCTTTTGGAGAGGGTGATCTAATCATCACATGTAGCTGCGGTTTGGAGGCTGACGACGATGTCGTCCGGCGGTACCCCGATCGCAAGATTTACCACTATTATCCAGAGACTCCACAAAGGCTTTATTCTGAGCTACAGTAATTTGATGGAATACAGGATTCGTTTCTCATTGTAGGATTACAATGTAAGGGCAAGTAGTTCCGCCAGGGTATTTAGTCTTGCGATAAAGCGCTATTAGATCATCTTGACGGGGGAAAGATTTGTGGGGTTATCAGTGACGTGTCGGGCCCTTTAGAATTAATCGAGAGTACCGGTCGGTCCCGATCAGGAGTGAAATAAGATGGATGACGATATGGGCAAACAGCTGACTGGATCGCCGATGCGTGCCACGCTAGACCAAGAACTAGCAGCGCTCAAAGAGGATGTTCTCCAATTAGGAAAGATGACCAGCGAAGCCATTTCCCGGGCGATGCAGTCGCTGTTGAATCGAGACACGGTGTTGGCGCAGGACGTCGTTGAATGTGACGCCGCAATCAACGCAAAACGCTTCGATATCGAGGAGGAAAGCCTCACGCTCATCGCCACGCAGCAGCCCGCGGCGGGAGACTTGCGCGCTGTCGTAGCGGCGATGAATATGGTCGGCGATCTCGAGCGTATGGGTGATCACGCTGCCGGGATCGCAACGATCGTGCTGCGCATGCAAGAGGAAGAGCAGCTTGAAATACCGCTTGGGCTCACGTCGATGTTCGAGAAGACCAGCGAGATGCTTCAACGAGCGCTGAACGCATATGCACAAGACGACGCAGCCATGGCTCATCAGGTCGCAGCGATGGACGATGAGATCGACAAAATATATTCAAAACTTTTCAGTGGTTTGATGGAGTTTATAGCTGAACACCCGCAGAAAACCACCGGAGGGCTGTACTTGCTATTTGCAGGACATAATTTTGAACGTATCGCCGATCGCTCCACGAACCTCGCGGAGCGTGTCGTTTTCCTCGGGTCGGGTAGGATGCAGGAGCTCAATCCCGAATCCGACGAAGCAGGGTTGAACTAGATATTCGCCTTCTCACCACTAATAATGTCAAGCAACAAGAGGCCGTCGATACTCCTCCCGAAGAGATTGATTCGCGGAGGACACTTTGAGTCCGCTGGACCAAAAGCCCCCCTATTTTGCCGGTTGGAACTGGCCTCCCCCTTGACATATTGAAGAACTTCGATATTATAACTTATAGACGGATATCAATATGAAGAAAAAATCTGTGGACACGGTTAAATTTGCCAAGGCGATAGCGGACGAGACTCGTCAGAACATTATGGCGATCTGCTGCTGTGTGTTATTGAGTGTGAACGATATTGTTGAGAAAACAAATGTAGCTCAACCTACTGTTTCACATCACTTGAAAATTCTCAAAACAGCAGGGCTGGTGCGATCGGAGCGACACGGTAAGCAGGTACTCTACACGCTAAATCAGGAACGGATGGCGGAAGGGTGCTGCCAGGTGGCAGAAAATTTCGCTCCAGAGCACCCCGTCGAACTTGTGGATTGAGGTTATTCACGAGAGTTTTTTTGAGTAATAACATCGAAGTATGTAAATATATCTATTGAAGGAGTATGGTTATGACTGAGAACAAGACCAAGGATGAAAATCTAGATATTCACACTCAGGTACGCAACCACTACGGGAGCATAGCAACCTCGTTTGAGAAAGCGGGTGAAGCCGGATGCTGTGGACCTGCCGAGAGCAGTTGTGGGTGTTCGCCGTCGACGGGTGTTAATGATATCGACGTAGTATCGAAGATCTACGAAAGCCCGGATGTGGCGTCCTTACCCGATGACGTGACTGGTCTATCCCTGGGATGTGGAGATCCGGTGACGCTTGCTTCACTCGAGTCGGGCCAGACTGTGTTAGACCTCGGTTCGGGCGGTGGAATCGACTGCTTTCTGGCCGGGAAGCAAGTGGGCGAATCAGGTCGCGTTATCGGTATCGACATGACCGCTGAGATGATCGAAAAAGCACGCCTCAATAAAGATAATCTTGGCGCGGAGAATGTCGAGTTCCGACTGGGGGAGATCGAGCAACTTCCGGTTGCCGATGAGACCGCGGATGTTGTAATCTCAAACTGCGTCATCAATCTAAGTCCAGACAAGCCTCAGGTTTTCCGTGAGGCTTACCGCGCGTTGCGACCGGGAGGTCGCTTGGCCGTAAGCGATATCGTCACCGATGGAGCCCTCCCCGAGGGGATAAAAGACAATTTGAGCGCATGGGTTGGGTGCCTCGCTGGTGCGTTGGATGTGAAGGAGTACACCGCAGCCATTGAGTCCGCCGGCTTCGTTGACGTGAAGCTCACGCCGGTTTATCTGGATGAATCTGTAATCGAAGCTGCTTTAGAACAGCTTGATCCTGAAGAACGCCTCGCCGTAGATGCCGGTTCAAGTCGGGTGGCGTTGATTATGGAAGGCGGGGAAGCGAAGCCATATTACCTGGGCGATGACGACAAGGGCTTGAGCAGCGAATCTATTCGACAGATGGTCTTCAGTGCGAAGGTCACAGCTCGTAAGCCGACCACTTTCCCAGGCGGCGAATAAGGCGAGGGCTGCAGCTAGATAATCTTTCCCTTTGTACTTGTGAACCAGGGACATTCCACCCGAGAACCTCTTGGCGAGGCGCTCGAGGCGTTTGGCCATTATCATTCTTATCGCCCGGGGATCTCTAAAAGCGGAAGATGGTTGTTTTATACGCATACAAGGGGGGGCTATTGATGATAGAATTGCCGCTTACGGTAAGCGGACGTATCCGGGTTGAGAAACTTATCAAGGTTATGAGATAAGACGCTCAATTCACATCCGGATTACTGAATCCAATCTAAAATGATTGTACCTACTTCGCTTCTCAGAAAGACCGGGCGGCGAGAAGATGGAGTAGTAAAAAATCAAATCAAGACGAGGATTCTCATTAATGAAAAGCAGAATTAAGCATTTCGAAGATTATCGCGGGATCGCCGACGATGCGGTCCTGAAAGAAATCCAGGAGAAGGCGAAAACGCTTCAAGGCGCTACGGTTGCCCATGTGAACGCAACCAGTTACGGTGGGGGAGTCGCAGAAATATTGGACAGTTTCGTATTGTTGATGAACGATCTGGGAATCCGCACGGATTGGCGAGTCCTGCATGGTGTCCCAGATTTTTTCGAGGTAACGAAGAAGTTCCACAACGCGCTTCAAGGGCAGGACCTGTCTTTTTCAGAAGAGGAACTGGAGATTTACAAGTTTATTAATGAGAAATTTGCTCGCTTTGCTTTTCTCGATCACGACTATGTCATCATTCATGACCCACAGCCATGCGCGTTAGTTCGTAATATAGCGCATACCTCTCCTTGGGTCTGGCGCTGCCATATTGATATTACAAAACCGAACCCTCAGGCTTGGGCTTTCATGGAACCCTACGTTGTCGAATATGACCGTATGATCGTCTCCTCTGAGGATTATAAGGTCGCTGACCTTGCGATCGAGCAGGATATCATATCCCCCTCCATCGACCCTCTTTCCCCGAAGAACATGGATCTCCCCGAACAGGTGATCGAGGATTATCTAACCCAGCACAAGATTCCAACGGATAAGCCGATTATCACCCAGGTTTCGCGCTTCGATCCCTGGAAGGATCCTGAAGGTGTTTTGAAGGTTTTTGAACGGGTCAAAGAGCAAGTCGATTGCCGTTTAATATTTGTATACAACATGGCCAGCGACGATCCGGAGGGGGCAAG
>JAUWDI010000085.1 GCA_030608865.1 Anaerolineales bacterium
CGGTGAGTGGATAATCATTTACGCCGGGCAGGCCACTCCGTACTGTAATCTAATCAATCCGTATGGTTTTCCAGTTGACTGGGTGCCCGAGTGTCTGGCTGACGACGGGTCGCTCGTCGTACGGACCGAAGCGGATGTCGACGCCGATATCGCCTCGCTCGGTGTGCCAACGTGGACGGATTCCATGGATAGCGCCGGTAGGTGGTACATGTTAAGTACGGATAATGTCACCTTCAAGATGGAAGACGGTTCGCTGGTGATGGAAGTCCATGAGGGGGGCGGGTACGATGAATGGGGGCTGACAGCAGGCGCTGATATTGCTGATTTCTATCTCGAAATCACTGCCATAATGGGTGATCAGTGCAGTGGTATAGATCGCTATGGGCTTATCTTCCGCGCCCCCGATCCAAGTCAGGGGTATGTTTTTGAATTCTCTTGTGACGGGCGCTTTCGCTTATACAAATGGGACGGGGAGAACTATACAGGGATTCAGGGCTGGAAGTCATCTGCATTGATCCTCTCTGGACCCGACCAAGAGAACCGGCTCGGCGTCATGACCGATGGAAGCGATGTGAAGTTGTTCGCCAACGGTAAGCTCCTGGGCGAGTATGTTATTGAAGATTACCCGGAGGGAAGGTTCGGCTTAGTCGTCGGGTCGACCAACACCGACAACTTCAAAGTGATGGTTGACTCCGCTTCATTTTGGGATTTGTAGGTTAGCTTATCGAAATTGTTTCGAGTTTTGAACAGGTCCTCCCTGAATTGCGACTGTTTCACCTTAACTCGTTAACGCGAGGAGCACGCTGCCCTGGCTGGCGTCAGGGTGCTGTAGCACCGCTCGCTATGAATAGGCAGACGTTCCAACACGTAGGTCTTCCTCTGATCTGCAGCGCATTCAATCTTCATGTCCACAAATCTCTCATTTCGGCAGTTGTCCTTCTGGTGAGTAAGTGCTACAAAAGGACTCAGAAAGGGGATGGGTGAAGGCAATGGCTGCGACGATCCTGCTGTCAACTCCCGCGACGGGCAAGACTCATGTGTGTATAACCCGCGTCCAGGAAGCGGTTAAGCAGTTTCGTGGGCATCCCGCCTGGGTCATCCTCCCCGACCGCCTCCAGGTTCCAGCATTCAATCAACGTCTGATTGAGGCGGGTGGGGCATTCGGCGTGCAGGTCGGCACCTTCGGCACGTTATATCACGAGATCCTGCGGCTGGCCGGCAAGCCCGTTCCGTTGGCCTCGGATGTGGTTCTCCAGCGGTTGATCCGGGGCGTGATTGAAGAGGCGTTGAGTGAGGGGAAGCTCTCCCATTTCCAGGAGATCGCCGGCAAGCCTGGGTTCCTTAGTGTATTGAAGGATCGCTTCAGTGAGCTCAAGCGCGCCCAAGTTCAGCCACAGACGTTTCTCAATTTCGCTGCCAAGCATGACAAGGCGCTGCAAGAACTCGCCCTGCTATATGAACGCTACCAGGAGCAACTGCGAGAACTTGGCTGGGCCGATCCCGAAGGGTTGAACTGGTTGGCGGTTGCAGCGCTCGAGGCAGATCCTGACCTGTGTACGGACTGGCCGCTGCTGGTCGTGGACGGTTTCGATTCCTTCCATGGATCTCAACTTTCCGCGGTTAGACTGCTCAGCGACCGCATACCACAGATGCTGATCACCTTCCCAGGAGGTCTCCAGAACGACCGCACCGCTTTCCGTCGTTTCAAGCGTTCCTTCGAGAAGCTGCATGCAGCCCTTCCTGAAGCAGTGATCGAGCGGCTGGAGGGGGAAGTGCATCTTCCCGCGCCCCTGGCTCAATTCGAAGCCTGTCTCTTTGAGCCAGATCCGGCGTCTATTCAAGGAAAAGGGCACATATGCCAGCTTGAGGCGCGCACGACAGCTGACGAAGCGCGCGAAGCGCTGCGCTGGATTAAAGCCCGCATCGTGCGCGACGGGCTCCGTACCCAGGAATGCGCAATCGTCACGCCGAACCCTGAGCTCTATCGCCCTCTCCTGCGCGAAGCAGCGATTGAATTCGGATTGCCGCTGCGCTTCACCCACGGCGATCCGCTGCCAGACGCGCCCGGCATCACTGCCTTGCTAGAGTTGCTCGCTCTGCCGCTCTTGAATTGGCCGCGGGACGGCACGCTCGACGCGCTTTCTTCCCCGTACTTCAATCTGAGCCCATTTGGATTCACCGATGACTACACCATCGCCCTTGATGAGCTCAGCCTTTACGGACAGATCATCGAAGGCTTGGATGAATGGAGCGGGGCATTGGTCCGCCTCGCCTCGGGCGATGACGGAGATCGCCGCTCGTACGACGAAGCGACGCGTTGGCCGAACCTGCCGCGCGGGGAGCAAGCCCAGACGCTGTTGGAGGCGCTGAAGACTTTCAGCGAGCGCATTCAACCGCCATCCTCGAGATCCACTTCGCAATGGGTCGCCTGGCTCGAAGACCTGCTTGAAGATTTGTCCTTCTTCCCGCGCTGCGAGACGTTGCTTGATCGCGCCGCGGCGCTCGGGTTCAGGGAAGTGCTGCGGGCGCTCGTGCTGGGCGAAGCGGTGGCCGGTGAACGAGAGACGGCGTATAGGGCTTTCATCCTCGAACTCCGGTCTGCTCTAGAGAGCGCCTATTTTGAGCCGCCGCTGGATTGGCGTAAGCCTTCAGTTCTGGTTCTGCAAGTTTTGAATGCGCGTGGGCTCCGCTTTAAGGCAGTTGCCATTCTGGGGCTTGCGGAGGGGTTCTTCCCGGAAGTAGAGCGTGAGGATCCGTTTTTCACGGATGCTGCCCGGGAGGCTCTTGGTCTTGAACCTCGCCTGGGGCGCGAGCAAACTGGTCTCTTTTACCAGGTGGTGACGCGCGCGGATCAATTTCTACTTCTCACTCGACCGTATTTAGCTGAAGATGGCGAGTATTGGCAAGCTTCACCTTTCTGGCGAGCGGCGAAATCTAATCTGGCGGATGACCCGCAAAGGGTTCGTCCCGAAGAGTCGCGATCTCTGACGGAGGCAGGTTCTCCAGAGGAATTGCTCTTCTGGGGCGTACGCAGAGGTGCGCTTCCGCCGCAGTATAAGGCGCTGCAACCACGTTGGGAGAGATTGCGGTCAGCTCGTGATGTGCTCGCTGTACGGCAAGCGCGCGAAGCTGATGGGGACCACGAAGGAGATCTCTCCTCCATAGTAGAGCGCATACGGATAACCTATGGGCCGGACCACGTCTGGAGTTCCAGTCGTTTGGAGAGTTACGGTACGTGCCCCTTCTTCTTCCTCTCCGCGTCCGCTTTAAAGCTGGATCCGCGCGATCCGCCTGAGCCGGGTTACGATGCAGCGCAGTTGGGTTTGGTGCTGCATGCCGTGCTGGAGGAGGTTTATCCGGCGGTTGAGGATCCTACAGATACAGCGGCGGTGCTGCGTGCCCTGCCTGAGGTAGCGGAAACTGCTTTTGCCGAAGCGCCGGAGAAATACGGCTTCCGGCCAACGGCTTTGTGGGCGTTGGAGCAGCGAGAATTGCTGGAGATTCTCGAGGTCACAATCGAGGCGCTGGGGGAAGCTTCTGCAGGCTGGCAGCCGTATGCGTATGAGCAGGTTTTTGGTCTGCAGGGGAAGCCTGAATTACGGATCGAGCTTGAGGGCGGGGATGTGCTTGTGCGGGGGGTGATCGACCGCGTCGATCGCAACGCAGATGGTCAGGTGCGCATTCTCGACTATAAGACCGGCGGCAGTCATCTTTCTAAGAACGATCTTATCAGCGGCCGCAGGCTGCAGCTCGCTATTTACGCCATGGGTGCACGCGATGCGCTCGATCTTGGTGAGCCTGTGGAGGGGATTTATTGGACGATCCGTGGAGCGAAAGCCGGGGCGTTGAAGCTGAGTTCGTTCAAAGCATTTACGGATGAAGGAGTTTATGAAGGGCCTGAAGGGGCAATGGAACTGGCGAGGAGGCATGTGGACAGATTTGTCGAGGGTGTACGCGCCGGCGATTGTGCGCCCGCTGCTCCCGAGGGAGGCTGCCCTCCTTATTGCCCGGTTGTGGGCTGGTGTTGGCGGTATCGGGAGGGGTGGGGGTGATCATTTTTGCCCCCTATTGTCCCCCCACCGGGGGGACTCCGGGGGACTCCACTCCCCCGTACCCCCTGGATCACCTCCGTTACACTTCGGGGCGATTCACATTGGGGCTTTGTCGTACTTGGCAGAACAACAACAGTCTATGCGTTCTTGAGAATGGGAATCATTTTCTATGACTAACGACAGCTCAAAATACCTGGATGCTAACCTAACCGGCGAGCAGCGCGATGCTGTGGAGTGCTTGCATAAGGATGTCATCGTCACCGCAGGGGCGGGGACGGGGAAGACGCGCACACTCGTGGCGCGTTATGTGCGGCTGTTGGAAGAAGGGAAGTCGCCCCGCAGGGTTGTGGCGATTACCTTCACCGAGAAAGCAGCGCGCGAGATGCGCAATCGCGTGCGTAAGGCCGTGAGTGAACGGGCGGAATCCGCTGGAGATGCCAGCGAGAAAAGACACTGGGCGGACCTTGAAGCCGGGATGGATGCAGCTCGCATCGGTACGATCCACAGCCTATGTTCTGAAATCCTTGGCGCGCATCCCGCCGAGGCTGGGATCGATCCGCGCTTCGACGTCATCGAAGAAGGAACTGCTGCAGCCCTGAAAGCCCGGGCGGTCGAGGATGTGCTGCTCTGGGCGCTCGATGAGCCGGACATAGTCCACTTGTATACGGTCTTCAGCGCGCATGCACTCCGAAGGTTACTCGCTCATTTGCTGAACCGCAGGCTCGATGCATCCAGACTTTTCAATAACACCGACTTGGAGATGAGGGCACAAGCCGCACTTCGTGAGGCCGTCAATGCTTTCGTTGAATACAAGGACGTTGCTTTTGGCATTAGAGCCTTGAAGGAGCTGCACGAATCCGGAGGGTTAACGGCGGATGCCGGGGCAACACTTGCTGGGCGGATCGAACACCTGCTCGAACTGTGGGGGCAAGCCGAGGCTAGGCTTGAAAAGGACGATCTCTTCGGGGCAGCGGCGGCATTGTTTCTCCTGCGCCGCGAAGGGTTGAAGCGCGGGGCGGGCACTAAAAATTCGGTGGCGAAAGCCGTCCAAGCGGATCTTCAACTGCATTACGACGAACGTCTCACACCCTGGCTCGGCGGCGCGAAGAGCACCGACCCCCCGCCGACCGCAGAGATCGAGGAGACCTGGTCTGCAGCCCTGCCACAGATCAGGGCGCTTTTCCAGCGGGTTCAGGATCAGTACGCGCAGTCGCTCGACCGCCTCCACGCGCTGGATTTCGACGATCTCGAATCAGGCGCCTTAGGACTTTTACGCATCCCGTCTGTCGCCGAACGCTGGGCGGGTGAGATCGAAGCGGTCCTGGTTGATGAATTCCAGGACACGAA
>JAUWDI010000191.1 GCA_030608865.1 Anaerolineales bacterium
GGGCGCCGTTCTTCCTTTGGCTCCTGTACCGAACAAAGGGGAAGGGGCGGGTCTGGTGAGAAACGAACTGCGCATCGAACGGGCAGCCCTGGGTTACGGAACGGAACCTGTCTTACAGGATGTAACCCTCTCGGTGCAGCCGGGCGAAATACTTGCCATTGTTGGACCCAACGGGGTTGGCAAATCGACGTTGGTCAAAGGCGCATGTGGAAGCCTGCCGTTAATGCGCGGTGAAGTCTTGATCGGGGACCAAAACCTGAGAGAACTCAAGCCAGACCGGCGGGCCCGTATGGTCTCGGTCGTTTCACAGGCAGTGAATCTCCCACCCGCATTCTGTGCCTTAGATGTTGTTCTGATGGGTCGCACGCCCTATCTCGGCTGGCTGGAGCAAGAGAGCGATCGCGATCGCCAGATCGCGCTGGAGGCAATGGCACGTACCGAGACGATCGACCTCGCCGCGCGTCCCATCGGCGAGTTATCCGGCGGTGAACAGCAGAGAGTTCTCATCGCCAGGGCGCTGGCGCAGTCGACGCCCGTAATGTTGTTAGATGAACCAACGGCGCATCTCGACTTGAGACACCAGGATAATTTACTCAAACTCGTGCGTGATCTGGTGTTCGTCGATAGCCTGGCGGTAATGATCACGCTCCATGACCTGAATCTTGTGGCGCGCTTCGCGGATCGAGTGGCTTTGCTATCGAATGGGCGGGTGCGTAAAATTGGTGTCCCGGCCGAAATCCTAACTCCCGATGAACTGGCCGAGGTGTATGGGGTCCGCATTCACGTGATCCCCCACCCGTTGGATGGAAAACCACTCGTTCTATCCGGTTAATACAAAACTTTTGTATCAAGGAGCCGAAAATGCCGACAATCGACCAGGCCAGAGATTGGTATGACGCCAACGACCCGGTCCATGGGTTAGGCCACATTCTGAGAGTTCTGGCTCTGGCTGAGAGGATGGGCGCTGAACTGGGGGCTGACCTTGAAGTGCTGCAGGCAGCTGCTCTTCTTCACGATGCCTCTGGAGCGCACCCTGGTGAGGGTGCGGACCGCCAATCTCACGAGCAGATGTCGGCGCTTTTTGCAGGTGAGGTTTTAACAAATGAGGGCTGGGAACAGGCGCGAATAGACGCCGTCCAGCATTGTATTCGCGCTCACCGTTTCCGCGGCAACGAATCGCCAGAGACTTTGGAGGCGAAGATCTTATTCGACGCGGATAAGCTGGATGTAATGGGGGCGTTCGGAGCAGCGCGCACGCTCGGTTATGCCTTGCAGGCCGGGCAGCCGTTCTTCGCTGAGCCATCGGAGCATTTTTTACGAACCGGCGAGACCGAGGATGGTGAGGCTCACAGCGCATATCATGAGTACCTCTTCAAATTGTGTAAGGTGAAGGACCAGCTTCACACCGAACCAGCCCGACGCTTGGCCGAAGAGCGGCATGCTGTCCTGACGGCGTTTTTTAACCAATTGGCCGTCGAGGCACGGGTGGTGAGTTGAGTTGTCCGTAATCTGTATGGGTATGATGCCGCGAATTGACCCGCAAACATTCACCTGTTATTATCCGCGCCATGATGACAGATAACGACCGCCCCCTAATCCTGCTAACCAATGACGATGGAATCCGGTCCCCCGCTTTATGGGCGGCCGCCGAGGCACTTTCAGAGATCGGGTTCGTCACCGTCGCAGCTCCTCGGGAGCAGTCATCGGGCGCAGGGCGCAGCATGCCAGTCACCTCGGACGGTAAATTGGTTGAAGAACAGGTTAATGTACGGGGGAAGAAGTGGAAAGTCTATGCCGTTGGCGGTTCGCCTGCGCAAGCCGTGCAGCACGGCATCCTGGAATTGATGCCGCGGCGACCGGATCTTGTGGTCGCTGGGATTAACTACGGCGAGAATCTCACGACCGGCGTCACCGTTTCTGGGACGGTAGGAGCAGCGCTCGAAGGAGCATCCTTCGGTGTGCCTGCGCTCGCAGTATCACTTGAGGTGCCTCCCGAGTTTTACTTTTCACATTCGGACAAAATCGACTTCAGCGTCGCAAAGTATTTCACAGCATATTTCGCCAGGGTTCTCATCGGTATGAAACCCATGACGGACGTTGATGTGTTAAAAGTGGATATCCCATCTGATGCCTTGGAGACAACTGAGTGGCGCATGACAAGACTCTCGCGCCAGAAATATTATGTCCCGGTTGTGACACCAAGGGCGCGACTCGAAGATCCGGCCAATATCAAGTTCGAGATTAATTTGGATAGGGATAAAATAGAGCGGGATTCAGACGTCTATGCGCTGCGCATTGATCGCAAAGTATCCGTAACCCCAATAAGCCTCGATACAACGTCACGCGTGAATTTCGCTGAGCTGGAAAACCACTTGAAATCTAAGGGATTGCAGGGTTAAAGAAAGCAAACCCTGTTTATATCTTGGTTCTTCTCCAATATATTTCTGTAACCTAGTGGATTTGCACTGCGTTTCTATGCCCGGAGCTGAACCTCCGGGCTCAGTACTTATTTAACCTCCCGCAGGATGGGAATAACCTGCGGGAGGTTTGAAGATATGAGATTAATTCTCGTGCTGATCTATTAGCGCTTCTAATGTGCGCAGCTCGTCCTCTATCTGATCGCGCTGGAATTTTGTTTGTGCCAGCAGCGCCTCGAAAGCGGGGCGTTGTTCAGTGGGCACAGTCTCCACCAGGCGCTGGGCACGACGGATCTGATTCTCTTTATGG
>JAUWDI010000120.1 GCA_030608865.1 Anaerolineales bacterium
CCCGACTCACCCACATGAGGATGGGCATTCCGCGCGCTGGGTTCACCATGGGTGGCCCAGCGTGTATGCCCAATTCCTATCTGACCATTAATCGGGTCATTAAACAGAAGTTCGCCAAGGCGGTCCAGTTTCCCTGCATCCCGCCGTATTTTTATCTCACCATCTTCAATTACAGCTATACCCGCCGAATCATAGCCCCGATACTCTAATCGTTTCAGTCCGTCATAGATGATCGGAGTCGCATCACGCGGGCCAACATAGCCTACGATGCCACACATACGAAGCCTCCAGATTGTTAGTTATCAACCGATTTCCACTCCCTTCAGCGTTGCCTGACCCGTTACCGAGTCAGTGTTAACTGCCGGGTTATTTCTTCGTAAGGAAAGGTGTGGGCGTGTGGTACACCCAGAGGGCATCCGCTGATCTTTCGATTTTCCCGGTCCGGAGGTTGGGAGCCTCCTGATCCTTCGGTTAGCCCTACCCTGCGGCAGGGAACCCTCTTCCTCGTCTCCCCGAAAATTCGGGGCCTCGCGCTACCCTTTCCACCCGTTAGTTTTTCTGCCAACCACCTCTCAATCTAAAGTTGCTCTTCGCTCGAGATTATACACAGTTCGCTGCAATTCTGGAATAGGATCCGATTGTTGGGTCAGTTTATTGTCTTATCAAGCCTTTTTAAGTGCGGCCCATCACCAGAATTTGTAAGACAACATCACCATTTATATGGCTATACGAATTCGATGGTTTTGGTCGTCGCCTTTGCTAAGTCGCTGTAAACGCCACGGTGATTCTCTGGCAGCAATCCAGACAGAACATACATCGCCTCATCTGTCATGAGACGCAACGCCTCGCGGTCAGGCCGTCCACCCCCCGTTCTGAATCTGAAAGCTCGTCCTACCTTCACGGATGCGCCTGGTCTAAGCCAGCGCAGCGGGTTGAACGTTGGAAAACCTTTCGAACCAGTGACAGCAACAGGGATGATCGGCGCGCCACTCTTAACCCCAAGGTAGGCGATGCCCTCTTTGCCTGATTGGAGCGATGGGCTGCGCGTCCCCTCAGGCGCCATAAGGATACATTCCCCCGCTTCCAATATTCGAAGTGCTTGGCGTATCGCCTGCCGGTCAAACTCTTGCCTTCGAACCGGAATGACCTCCCAGAGTTTTGGGAAGATTCCGATGACTGGGTATTGATACACTTCGATTTTCGCCATTGGGACCACATTTCTGGGCATCGCGCCGAGGACCACGACCGGATCGATTAAGGCGATATGGTTGATCATCACGATCGCCGGGCCCTCAACAGGGAAATTCTCTAATCCTTCTGCGCCTTCGTACTTCGCTAATATTCCAAAGCCAATGTACTTGAGAATCCAGCGTAATTTCCACCTCATCTTCTCAAGCGCTTGATGATCGTACTCTTCGCTGTGGGAAATTCGTTTTTCACTCTGCGCCGAGATCGCCATCAAGACCCCCTCGCATAAAGACCGCGATAGGCGCGCGGAAGCAGGTCGGCGATCGCATCCATTATCTTTTCTGTCTGCAGTTGTAAAATCTCCTTCCGCTCAGCTGATCGCCATGGAATCTCGGGTAGTTTAATCATCTCACCAACGGACATAACTAGTTTTGTTCGACGGAATTTACGGATCTCGTCTGCAAGTATAGCCGTCCCGGCGATACCCACCGGTAGAACGTTAACCCCGGCCTTTGCGGCGACGTAAACAGCGCCTGTGGAGGCCTGCTGCAAACCTGGTTTACGCGAGCGTGTGCCTTCTGGGAAAATGAGAACCGGTCGCCCGGCCTTTAATCTCCCTACCATCGCCTCAAGTGATTGGCGGTCAAACCGCCCACGGTGAACAGGGATCGTCCCATAAAGCCGCATGATCTGGCTTTGAATCGGTTGCTCGAGAATTTCCACGGCTCCTGCCACCTCGATCGAATATGGCCAGAAGGATGTAATTAGCGGAGGTTCGAAAATCGAGACGTGATTTACAGCGATGACGTAAGCCTCCTCTTCAGGTACGTTTTCAGTACCAATAACCTGGACCCGACTAAGCAGCCGGAATAAGTTGCGAAAGACTACTCGAGACACCGGTCGGAACACCCGAGAATACCAGGGGAGGGAAAAATCGCTGCCAGCTTCATCCCCTCGCATATTAAGCTTCTCCTTGTTGACTTACATCTTCTGCGAGTGCGAGCGCCTTCTCAAGTACTTCATCGATAGATAGCTTGGTCGAGTCGAGGATTATCGCATCGTCGGCGGGTTTCAGCGGTGCTAGCGTGCGAGTCGAATCGAGCCGGTCCCGCTCGCGCATCCCTTTGAGGATCACATCATACTCCACAGGATTTCCTCGCTGCAGGCTTTCTTCATAACGCCGTTTAGCTCTGGCTTCAACAGAAGCCTCCAGGTAGATCTTTAATTCTGCCTCCGGTAGGACGACAGTTCCAATATCTCTGCCAACCATCACGACCGCACCACGTAAGCCTATTTCGCGTTGGCGCTTGGTCATCGCCTCACGCACACCCGGGTACATAGATACCTGTGACACATTCTTGTCAACCGCTGGACTGCGGATCTCCCAGGTCACATCCTCGCCATCCATGAGAACATCACACTGGCGACCGTCATCGGTGCGCGGTGGTTGGACATCAAGATTCAGCTCATTTGCAATCGCGGTTACCGCAACTTCATCCTCCACAGGGGTGTCAGATTTCAAGGCTGCAAGAGTAACCGCCCGGTACATAACACCGGTATCAAAGAAAAGATAATCAAGCGCAGAGGCGAGATTCTCAGCCAAAGTCGATTTTCCGGAGGCGGCGGGTCCATCTATGGCGATCATCCTTGCTCTCAAGATTCAGACCTCCTCAACCACACGACTAATGATCCCATAGACACAACGACCTCGAGCTCATCAGCGGTGTATCTCTTTCTGTATACGACAAAAAATGTCGAAACTCTGTTGCAATTAAGACAGGACTTTCAGAATATCATCGGGTGAAAAAGAACCGCCATGTCCTGGATAAATCGTTCCCACACCCTGCTCCAATAACATTCTCCAGCTATCTCTCAGCCCAGGCAAATCTTCGGCAAAGATTGGCAAGTGAGGGCTCAACCGGAATGGAAAACTGTTATGCGTCATGCATCCAACAAAAGCATCACCGGTCTCTAGTAGAACGCTTACCGATCCCGGCGTATGCCCCGGTGTGTGGATTACTCTTCCTGGGATACCGTACTCCACCAGGGAAAGCCCTTCATTTCTTAAGACAACATCAACCTTCCCTTTGGGGAAACGGAATAAGGGCATCAACGGCTTGAAGAGAACACGCACCACACGCCCCCAGGTCGTTACCGCTGAAGGCGAGGCTATAACCCCATTTTCAAACATGTCCTTGTCGTATTCATGGAGAGCTATTCTCGCACCCGTAATTTTCTTTACTCTCATAGCTGATCCAACATGATCGGCATGGCCATGAGTCAAGACAATGAGTTGAATATCTTGTGGACTGATCGGGATAGTTTTGAGCCAATTTTCGATTGCTCGCCCGCTCTTCGGGGGACCTGTGTCAACCATAACACATCCATCTGCTTTGATCACATAGCAGCGGTTAATCCCCAGACGCTTCGAATAAATGTCAATAGACATATTTTTCTTCCCTTGCGTAAGCCAAGCCACACAACAACTTAATATAAACCTGAAGAGGGCACAGACTCAGCCGAAGAAGTCTCTTTATTCAAAATCTGTGAGCCCTACATCACCGAGAGTGGCGATATCCATCCGCACCCAGAGGACCCAACGTTCGAGCTCCGTTGGTGCCGAGCGCAGTACAAACCACCGCAGCAGATCCGGCGGTAGACTGCCATCCCAACCACGCCGTTCCTTCAACGCCATCCCCTGGCCCATATAGTCGGTAAGCAGGTTGATTGCAGAATTTGACTCCAAAGCGAGAATTGCCGGGGGGGGATCTGCTAGGGGGTTGAATTCACCACCTGCTCGATTGTAACCACGCAGCGCCCACGCCAGTGCGGGGTTAACCTCAGATTGCACTTCTACAGAGATCTCATCGGTCCGACCCGCGTAGGCGAGTGAGGCATTGTCGAGTGTGTCGGTGAGCAGCCGCATGCCATTCGTGGTTACCTCAGGACGCCAGAGTTCTCTGGCACTCGTTGCCAAGGGCGTGAAATTCAAACGCCAGGCTGCTGAGAGCGTGATCGCTG
>JAUWDI010000099.1 GCA_030608865.1 Anaerolineales bacterium
AGGCTGTGCCCGTGCAAACAATGCAACTGTGCTTGCCTTGAGGTTCAAAGGTGAATAGATGGTAAAAGGTAGCGACGCCGTATACCTGACTTAACGGCACGTGCAAATGGTTAGAAATGTAGATAAGAAGCTCTTCTGACAGGTAGCCGAAAGTTTCCTGTGCGGAGTGCAGCACTTCGAGCAGTGCATCTTTCTCGTTATGGAAGCGCTTCATCGTGCGATCGAGGGCTACATAGCGCTCATCACCGCTTGGATGTTCCTGAGCCTTCTTCAGTTTGCCGTTAGATGATCCCGTGTTGCTCATCTCTTTTTAGTCCTTTTAGATTGGGTCTTGGAAAGCGTTTGTTTGGGATTGAACAGGCCGCGCTTACCAAGGTGCTGGAAGGTATATTTGATTATACGGGGTCGAGCACCCAGCAGGCGGGGCAAACCGCAATTATTATAAACCTGTGTCGATGGTGAATAGAAGTGAGAGAAGTCACTCTGAGAGCTCCGTTGAATCACACGAAATGAGGATGGGCTGGCGCTCAACAGGTCTGCTGATTAGAGTTTGCATTCCCGGTTCAGCAATTCCCCCTGGCTCTTTGAATTCGAGATGCTTCTCGCTTGCAGCAGAGGATCAGCGTAACTATCAAAGTGACGGTGAGTCCTGTTCAGGTAAGGACATCGCGTTGGCGCTCTGTTTCCTGACATGGTATTATTACAAATGCGAGGGAGAACATTATTGCTTCAATCTTATTCCCTCTGCCCGGTTTAATCCTTATTATCTTATGCCCCGCACTATTTTGGGTCGATGGACTTAGGTTTTGCGGGGGACATTAGAACGGATATTTTTGGATGTGGCTCCCCTTATGGGTGGACACCGAAACCGGGTGTCGACCCTGTTTTTATTTAAGTTTTTTATAGAAGGGATTTAATCATGAGTGCCGACTTTATTGCTCGAATTATTGGAATGATTGCTTTATCCATTGGCGGTGTCTACCTTGGGACAGTGCTGGCGAATTTTGCGGGAGATGAACCTGTTCTCTGGGCTGTCGTCTTTGGAATGGTTGGCGCGTTATTGGGGCTTGTAGTCACACCATTTCTGACCACTCGTCCAATGAGCGCCATACGCAGCAAGCTCTCAACAATTTCATTAAAGACAATGGTGGCTGGATTGTTCGGGGCAATCATTGGCTTGATTGTCGGGGCGCTGATTGCCTTCCCCCTTTCACTACTACCTAAACCGTTTGGCCAATTGCTGCCCTTCATTGGCGCCATTCTCACCGGCTATTTGGGTATCGTCATTTTCACAACGCGCCAGAATGAAATCTTCAATATGATTGGGTCCCGTTTTGGCTCATTGAGCAAGGGAGATCAAGATCTTTCGGCGGATAACAATGACGTTTTGCTGGACACCAGCGTGATAATTGATGGGCGGATTGCTGATATCGCCCGCACGGGCTTTATTGCCGGCAATATGCTGGTGCCATCGTTTGTCTTGAACGAACTTCAACATGTCGCAGATTCATCCGACGGATTGAGGAGACAACGTGGTCGCCGGGGGTTGGATATACTTAACCGGCTTAAAAAGGATCCACTTATCTCGATGCGCATCACAGATTTAGATGTGGAAGGCGTGCGGGAGGTGGACGATAAGTTGGTGGTCCTCGCCAAACAACTTCGCTGCAAAGTCCTAACTAACGACTATAACTTGAACCGCGTTGCCGAGTTGCAGGGTGTCGGTATATTGAATATCAACGAGTTAGCTAACGCGGTTAAAGCGGTTTTTTTGCCAGGCGAGACGCTTGAAGTGGATGTCATTCAAAAAGGTAAAGAAGCGGGACAGGGGGTTGGCTACCTTGACGATGGAACAATGGTCGTCATCGAAGATGGTGAGATGCAAATTGGCAGTGTGATTCTGGTAAATGTCACCAAGGTGCTTCAAACAGCCGCAGGCAGGATGATTTTCGCCCGGCTTAAGATGAATGACGAGAACGCTCACGCTCAGGAGTAAGGTTCGATGACGTTGACGATCTATAACACCATGACCCGCAAGAAAGAGCAGTTTGAGACACTGGATCCCGGAAAGGTCCGGCTCTATGTCTGTGGGCCTACGGTGTACGACAAGGCGCATGTCGGTCATGCGATGTCATCGATTGTCTTCGATGTGATCCGCCGATACCTTGAATACAAAGGGTATGACGTTCAACATGTCATGAACTACACGGATGTCGATGACAAAGTCATCCTGCGTGCACAAGATCTTGGTGTCGACCCTCTCGATCTCGCGGAGCAATACATCGACGAATACGATCAGCACTTGAAAGAGCTTAATGTCCTGCCCGCACATGTCTTCCCGAGAGTGTCCACCGAGATCGAAACCATCATCGGCGTGATAAAGGGTCTGATGGATAAAGGATATGCGTACGACGTAGACGGGGACGTATATTTCCGAGTGGCGAAAGACGAGGATTATGGACGTCTCTCAAGACGAGTGTTGGAAGATATGCGCGCTGGTGCTCGCCTTGGGGTTGATGACCGGAAGGAAGATCCTGCGGATTTTGCGCTCTGGAAGGCAACTAAACCCGGCGAACCCGCGTGGGAAAGTCCGTGGGGACCGGGAAGGCCGGGATGGCATATTGAATGCTCGGCGATGAGCCTGCATCACCTGGGAGATCAAATCGATATTCATGGTGGCGGGAACGACCTGATCTTCCCGCATCACGAGAATGAGATTGCTCAATCAGAAAGCTATACTGATAAAACCTTCGCCCGTTATTGGGTACACAATGGCATGATGCAACTCAGTGGCGAGGATATGTCGAAGTCAACCGGTAACGTTTTTACAATCGA
Source organism: Anaerolineales bacterium (assembly GCA_030608865.1). The sequence continues at coordinate 2,836 of JAUWDI010000099.1, forward strand.
ACAGTTTCTAGGGAAGTTCGAGGCGGATGTCCTGCGACTCTTGATTTTGAACGCTAGTTACCGCAGTCCGCTTACTTATAATGAGGATGTAATCGAGCAAGCGGCACACGCTCTCGCGAGATTGAAGGGCGGGTTGCGTTCTGCCTCCCCCCTTTCCGATTTCGATCCAGGCGAAGCGGCAACCCTGGCCCAAGCAGCAGAACAAACCAGGATTGGCTTTGAAGCGGCGATGGATGATGATTTCAACAGCGCTGGAGCATTGGGGTATCTTTTTGAGTTGGTCAGGGCGATCAATGAAGCGAGGACGGCTGGGATCGATCAGGAGAATCTGAGCGCTGCGCAGGATGTACTTTGTAAATTTACGGGTGTGTTTGGATTATCGCTTACTCAAAAAGATCAACTGGACGCAGAGGCTGCACCTTTCATTGATCTGCTTCTGGAAATCAGGAGGGAGCTGCGAACTGCCGAGCTGTGGGAACTCTCGGATAGGATACGCGACAGATTAAGTGAATTGGGGATATCACTGGAAGATGGCAAGGGGGGGACGGTCTGGAGAGTCCACTAGCCGAGCATGAACAAACCGACGCCCCAGTTCGATCAAGAGCTGGGGCGGATTTCTATCCAGAAGGTAACAGACCCTAAGTTAATAGACATGAGTGGGAATAGAGAAGAAACAATATACGGGCGAAACCCGGTTCGAGAAGTAATGAGGGCAGGGCGACGCCGAATCCATCAAATTCAACTCGCCGAAGGGGTCGACGAGCGAGATCTCCTCGTTGAGATCAACGATTTGGCGCGCGCGAGCGGAATACGAATTAAACGTGTCCCCAGGACCTCGTTGGATCGAAAGCACTCAAATCACCAGGGGGTTGTGGCGATTGTTGATCCCTTCGAATACGGGTCAGTCGAGGAGATGTTGGAACTCGCCTCAGAGCGAGGAGAACCCCCCTGGATACTTCTTTTGGATACGATTCAGGATCCTCAGAATCTAGGGACACTGTTGCGCACAGCAGAAGCCGTAGGAGTCCACGGCGTGGTCATTCCTGCGCGCAGGAGTGCCTCTGTAACACCGGCAGTTGTCAGCGCATCTTCCGGGGCGAGCGAGCACATGATCATCGCTCGGGGTAACCTGGCCGATTCAATAGAGCGTCTTAAAAAAGCAGATCTCTGGGTTGCCGGACTGGAGGATGCGCCAGAAGCATCGATCTATTGGGATGCGGATCTCAAAGGTCCATTGGGTCTGGTTGTTGGCAATGAGGGGTCGGGAATGCGGCGTAGGGTTAGGGAATCATGCGACTTCCTGCTCAGGATCCCTATGCGAGGGGAGATCGAATCATTGAACGCTTCCGTTGCGGGCGCAATTGCTCTTTACGCCATCTTGGAGCGGCGAGGTTCCGAAGTTTCGAACACTCAGTGAACGTCGTGTGATGCGCATTTCCATTGACGATGCCTCTGAATCTTGGTAGACTCGGCGAGCAAAGTCGGCAAGGGGGTCTGGTATAATAAGACAGCGCCGAGCAGGTGAGGCGCATTTTATTATCATGCCGACGTAGCTCAATGGCAGAGCAACCGCTTTGTAAGTGGTAGGTTATGGGTTCGACTCCCATCGTCGGCTTGCTGTGTCGTTTAGTTTGTACTGAAGCGATGCTGCTGCGGAAGGCATTTGCTGACCGATAAAGGGCAATGGGCGGTTACCCAAGTGGCCAAAGGGGGCTGACTGTAAATCAGCTGGCGTTGCCTTCGGCGGTTCGAATCCGTCACCGCCCACTCAGGCTCGGCTTGTGATGACAATTCGGGACTGTGGTTCAAGCCCTCATAGCTCAGACGGTAGAGCACGTTCTTGGTAAGAACGGGGTCAGGGGTTCAATTCCCCTTGAGGGCTCTAATTGCCAAAAGAATTCTTTTAGAAAGAACGAGGAGATAAAGATCATGGCCAAGGAGAAATTTGAGCGGACGAAGCCGCACATGAACGTAGGAACCATGGGGCACATAGACCATGGGAAGACGACGTTAACTGCGGCGATCACGAAATACGCATCGTTTAGTGGGGATGCTGACTTTCGGCCGTTTGATTCGATCGACAATGCGCCGGAGGAGAAAGA
>JAUWDI010000152.1 GCA_030608865.1 Anaerolineales bacterium
CGCGAGCACAAGATCTTCGAATTTCGCAAAAGCCGAACCATTATTGATTACCTTCTGACAAAGAGCGTACGCTCCCTCGAAGCTATCCGCCTTCTCGGCCAGGAGAAGCATGTGACTGGCTAAAACCAGACAATGTTCATGTAAATCCTGAGGGCCACCGCCTTGTAGAGTCTCGATCGCTTCCCGAACCTCGATCGCGTTCCCAATTGCCTCGCCGAGCGGCTGGTTCATATCTGAAATTAATGCAACCACTTTTCGATCAGAATGTGAGCCAATTTGCACCATGAGCTCGGCCAACTCAACGGCTTGATCGACGGTTTCCATGAAAGCCCCTAATCCCACCTTTACATCGAGCACAACGGCGTTTGCTCCTCCTGCTATCTTCTTGCTCATCACCGACGAGGCAATAAGGGGTACAGAAGGTACGGTGCCCGTGACGTCACGAAGTGAGTACAACTTTCCATCTGCTGGAGCCAGATCCGCCGTCTGGCCGGTGAGGACAAGCCCCTGTTCCAGGAGCTGCTTCCGGAATTCGTCTGTCGTTAAATCTACTCGAAAACCAGGAATCGACTCCATCTTATCCAGCGTTCCCCCTGTAAATCCCAGTCCACGTCCAGACATTTTTCCTACGGCAATATCGTTCGCCGAAACAATGGGCACAACCACAAGCGTTGTCTTATCCCCGACCCCGCCGGTAGAGTGTTTGTCAAGAACACAAGGGACGATATCTGAGAAATCCAGCTGATCTCCCGAACGCGCAAGTGAAAGTGTCAAGTCGGCAGTCTCTCTCGGCGTCATTCCTTTTAATAGAACAGCCATTGCCCAGGATGAAGCCTGGTAATCGGGAATCTCACCACGCGTAAAACCCTCGATGAAATAATCGATCTCTTCAGCCGTCAGTTCCGCGCCATCGCGTTTCTGTGTGATGATGTCAACCGCTCGCATAAATATTTCTCCTACGGCATTATACATCCTGATCACAACACAAGCAGTGCATTCCGTTGCCTGCTATAATCCCCCAATTCTTTCGATCATAAGGTGAAGAATGGATAAAGTTGATCTCATCCTGACCGCCGAAACAATCGTGACGATGGATTCCGAATATAGGATCTTCGACCATGGAGCGATTGCTATTAAGGACGACACGATTATCGCTGTTGGACCACAAGCTGATATCCAACAGCACCACTCCGCGGGTGAGGTCATCGATCTCGGTACACGCGTGATCATTCCCGGGCTAATCAACGCTCACTCACACGTACCCATGACATTGCTGCGCGGATTAGCAGACGACCTGCGCCTCGACGTCTGGCTAATGGGGTATATGATGCCCGTTGAGCGCGAGTTTGTTTCTCCCGAATTTTGTCGTCTCGGCACGGAGATCGCCTGCGCAGAGATGATCCGTGGCGGCGTCACTTGCTTCGCCGACATGTACTATTTTGAAGATACCGTCGCCCAGGCTGCAAAAGATGCCGGTATGCGTGCCATTTGCGGTCAATCGATCTTAAAATTCCCCACGCCAGATGCCGAATCCTTTGAAGATTCCCTCGCAGCTTCTCGCAGTTTCATCGAAAAATGGAAGGATGACCCGCTAATCATTCCAGCAATTGCGCCTCATGCGCCCTACACCTGCACGGAGGAAATACTCGAGGCTTGCAGAGATCTTGCCATGGAATTTGACGTTCCCCTGCATATACACATCGCCGAAACCAAGGGAGAAGTCGATGACTGGCGAGAGACTTATGACATGCCGGTGGTCCCCTGGGTGAAGAAATTAGATTTGTTTGATGCGAAAGTCATCGCCGCGCACTGCGTCCATATCGATGATGGCGAGATCCATACGCTGGAGCATGCCGGAGTAGGTGTGGCCCATAACCCCTCAAGCAATCTCAAACTAGCTTCCGGGTTCGCCCCCATCATCGAGATGCTGGAAACTGGGCTGCAGATTGGTATCGGCACCGACGGCACCGCGTCGAACAATGACCTGGATATGTTCGAAGAAATTCGCCTGGCATCCTTTATCGCCAAGACCGTTACGAGCGACCCCACCGCCCTGCCCGCCAGAAAAGCCCTTGAAATGGCTACACGCATGGGTGCAAAGGCGCTGCACATTGATCACCTAACCGGTTCTCTTGAGCCAGGAAAACGCGCCGACCTGATCGCCATTGACCAAGACCGGACGCATAATGTCCCCCATTTTAAACGCGAACCCCAGGCAGTTTACTCACGCCTGATTTACGCGACCAAGGCTTCGGATGTCCAGGATGTCATGGTGAACGGCCAATGGCTCATGCGCGATTGCTCATTGTTGACGATACAAGAAGAGGACTTACTTCCCCAGGCCGCTCAATATGCCGCCAAGATTGACGCCTTCCTCGCCGAACGCGAAGGATCGGTTCTCTCGAAACTTATCGCTATCGGTGACGCCGAACAAGAGGAAAGTTACGAGGTTCAGATCAAGGTCAAGCTCGACGACCCGCAAGCGGTAATTGCGAGATTAGAAAAAGATATCTTCGAAATCCGAAGGCGCGCACATTACCTTGAATACGATACTTATTTCCGGTTCAGCAAGCCTGAGGATGCACGCCTGCGCCACCGGGAAGATGAGTTTGTGAATGATGAGGGGGAGGTCTTTAACGTTCGATCTCGCCTCACGCTTACCGGTCCAGCCGCAGAACGTGAGTATCACAATTCAGTTCTCCTCTCCCGCTCCCGCTTTATCGCTCCAGCCAAGTATTCCCCCCGCTTTTACCGTGAATACTTTAAACCTTCCGGTGAGATAAGCATTCACAAGGATCGCCTTCGCTGGCTCATTTGCTTCGAGGATCTCGAATTTTTCATCAATATCGACCACCTTCTTGATCCGAAAGTAGATGGCTGTTTCCTTGAAATAAAAAGCCGCACATGGTCCCGCCGGGATGCTGAAATGAAAGTGGAATTAATTACTACGATTCTGCAGCATCTTGAGATCCAGAATGCAGAACCAGTGCTTCATGAGTACCCGGACCTGGTCAATGAGAGCAATTAGAGAGCGTCTCCCTGTATAAATCCGTTTGCTTGCTTAGATTTGCTAGGGATATGCGGATTTACGGTCACCATCTCCACGACATTAAAAAATCGTTGGGAAGACCCCTTTGTCGGCCCGCATCCATAAAGCAACCGACTCACCTAACCTCCCGCAGGTTTGAAACCTGCGGGAGGTTTAAATTCGTTCCTCACGTTCAGCATGACACACCTACGCAGTACGATACGAAACGGGAGTATTCTTTCTTAATCGGAGTTGTCTTGTCCGAAGCGCTGCTGCCATTCGTATAAACGGTTGAGTGCTTCAAGAGGTGAGAGGCTGTTTAAATCAAGGGCGCGAATTTCTTCGATGAGAGGGTCCGCTTCGGAAAAAAGATTAAGCTGCTTTGTCGCCACCTGCGGGTCGTCTGAAGACTGATCAGACGCGGCCTCGAATTGAGCCAGTATCTCCTGCGCTCTGTTTATAACCGGCCGCGGCATACCCGCCAGCTCGGCGACGTGAATCCCGTAGGATTTATCC
>JAUWDI010000095.1 GCA_030608865.1 Anaerolineales bacterium
CTTTGCCGTGGTTGACACGACCGCCGAGATCTTTGCTGAGCGCATCCCGCGCATTCGACGAACCCAGAGAGAAATCCAGAACGCAACCTGGCAAATAAACTCTGAGGGTGATACGGTGATCCTCGGGCAGATCACAAACCCTGGCATCTCTCAAGCAAAATTGCTTGATCTCGCCGTTCTCATGCTTGATGAAAACAAGGAACCTATTGGTTATGCTAATCTTGTGGCTTCTACCACACACATACCCCCACGCGAATCGGCTCCTTTTATCGCTTTAGCCGATGGGGAATTTGAGCCTGATGATCTGGTCTTCTTCCTGGAGATGGTTGTTGATACATCTCCTCCAGAACCGGATCTTCAATTTCTAGAGCCGCCATCGCTCCAATTCACAGACCAAGGTGTGCCCTTCTTTTTAGGCTCCATCCAAAACCCCTCCTCCGATTGGGTATGGGCTTCTGGCCTGCTCATTTTAGAGGACGAGGATGAACTCGTTGGGATAGCACCAATCAGCCCCCCACTCCCCATTCAACCCGGTGGGATTTACTCCTTCACCATCCAACAATTTTGGGGGATCTCTCCTGAAATCCTCGCCTCCGAGGAGGCGATGCACACGCTGGATGCCCACGCTTCGGTGGAAGGGGTTGCCACCTTAGCTGCGGACGAAACGGTTTCGCTGCTGGAGTTAAGTATTTCGCAATATGAGGCCTTCGGCTCAATCGTGTTCTTGCGCGGGGTGATAATCAATCCTGGCGATACGCTCATCAGAGAACCTTCCATCTATGCGACAGCGCGAAATGAAGAGGGGCTTATACTTTCGGCTGGATGGGTTTCCCCCGCCGAACTTCTTGAAGCCGGAGAGGCGAGCGATTTCGAACTGTCACTTTTGCTGCCGCGAGAGGCCGATCCAGCAATGCTCGAGTATGATGTGATCGCTTTCGGGTTGGATGCGAATTAGATAAACAATCATCATGATCCATAATAGTTTCCCCCTGGGCGGTCCGAGCTTGAACCCGGACGTCACCGAAGATGCTAGTATACAGCCACTCTTCTGAGACTTAATGAAACAACGGATTGTCCTTTCCCTTTAGGACAGTTTCTTAATCACCACGCGGATTTGGCGGGTTCCCTTTCGCAGGTTACAATTGGGGTGATACTTACACAGGAATTGAGCGTAGAACGTGACCGAAAACCAGGCAAGAATACTCATTGTGGATGATGAACCCGATACTGTCGGGCTTATCGAATTAACACTTCTTCCTGCAGGGTATGAGCTCTCACTCGCTTACAGCGGCGAAGAGGCACTCAACAAGCTTCGCGATGAGACGTTTGATCTTCTTCTCCTCGATGTAATGATGCCCGAGATCACGGGTTTCGACGTTATCCGTTTACTCTCGGAAGAGAACAAAGCCATTCCCCCGATCATATTTCTATCGGCCAAAGGTCAGCAAAAAGACATCGACGAGGGAAACGCGCTCGGCGCCGCAGGATATCTTGTCAAACCTGCCACCCGCGGCCAACTCCTCGACGCGATCGGCGCCGCCCTATACGAAGCAAAAAGATAAAATGGAATCCGTTGATTACAATCTCGATCTCTTCGAAGCGATGCTGGATGAGATCGAAGATTTTCTCCTCTCAGCGGATATCTTCTGGCCCCTGACAAAACGCTCCAAACCCGAATCGCCCCCCTACCCCCGCCTCAGCACAGGGGCGTTATTAATGACTCAAGACGAATCCCTGGCACAAGAAGCTGAGATGAACACCGACCAGAAAGCACAGCATGCTAAACTTCAGAGCGAATGGAAAAAGAATCTCAATAAATGGCGCAGTGCGTTCGGGCTCAAATCAGAACGAGAAATGGGGATGCGCTTGAATCTGTGGCGAGCCTATCTCTCCGACTTGGAAGAAGGAAAAGCTTCACATTTTGATTACGATCGAGAGGCACGAAACCGAGTCCAGCTTACACGTCTTCGAACGCTCGCTGCGAGTAGCAGCAAGACTCTCAAGATGGAGAAAACGATTCGCTCCCTGGATGCCCGGTTGCTCAACCTGACCGTCGCCAGCGAGTTCATCTGGGATGATCGCTTACGGGAGACCTACCCGGAAGGAGATTTTGGTTGTCTCTACCGCCAACCACGAGAGAACGGAAAATAAATGCGCTATGGTATTAAACTTACAGGCGCCGGCAAATCCGGCGCCTGTTTTCATTATAGGAATGGTTAGTTGACCGCGATCGTAATGCGCAGACCTCACACAGGAGTCATTACTTCGCGAACTCGACTGCGCGTGTCTCGCGGATGACCGTGACTTTTATCTGCCCTGGGTACTGCATCCCCTCTTCGATCTTCTTGGCGACGGTACGCGCTAAGCGTGTCGACTCAAGATCGTCGATATCTTCGGGGCGGACAATCACACGGATCTCTCGCCCTGCTTGAAGCGCATAAGTCTGTGAAACGCCGTCGAATGAATTTGCGATCTCTTCCAACGACTTGATACGCTTTACATACTGCTCAAGGCTCTCGCGCCTGGCTCCTGGGCGAGCGCCGCTGATCGCATCCGCCGCCTCGACAATCACCGCCTCTACAGATTCTTGATCAATATCACGGTGGTGGGCCTCGATAGCATTAACTACGATTGGATTAACACCATAGCGACGGCAGAAATCCGCTCCTATTGACGCGTGAGTCCCCTCCACTTCGTGGTCCATCGCTTTTCCGATGTCGTGAAGCAGCCCTCCAGCCTTGGCTATTTCTACATCTGCGCCCAACTCCGCGGCGATCACTGCCGCGAGCTGTGATGACTCTATCGCGTGAGCGAGTTGGTTCTGACCATACGAAGTGCGGAACTTCAAGCGGCCGAGCTTCTTTATGATCTCCGGATGAAGTCCGGGAACACCTACTTCGAAAGCGGCACTTTCACCCTCCTCCACGATGAGCCGATCGACTTCCTTTCTTTGTTCGCTTACGATCTTTTCGATCTGGGCAGGGTGAATGCGACCATCCAATACAAGCGCTTGCATGGAGCGCCGGGCAACCTCCCGTCGGACAGAGTCAAAACACGAGATTGTTACCGCCTCAGGCGTATCATCGACAACCACATCCACTCCAGCAGTCTGTTCGAACGCTCGGATATTCCGTCCATTCCGGCCGATGATGCGGCCTTTCATATCATCCGAAGGTAAAGAGACCGCGGACACTGTAATTTCGGAAACGTGGTCCGAAGCCACCCTTTGTATTGCGTCGGCGATCAAATGACGGGCACGTTTATCCCCCTCCGCCTGCGCCTCTTCTTCGATCTGTCGAATAATCCTGACCATATCTGCCCGGGATTCCCGCTCTACTTCTTGAAGCAGCTGGTTTTTGGCTTCTTCTCGGGTCATGCTGGATACACGTTCGAGTTCAACGAGAATTTCTGCAAGGCGCTCGTCCAACTCATTCGAACGCCTGTCTACAGCGCTCTGACGTTTATTTAACGTCTGTTCGCGCTTCTCCAGCTGATCGAGGCGGCGATCATTTTCCGCTCGTCTTTGCTGAAGACGCTCATCTTCCTTCGAGAGCTCTGACCTCTTGCGGCTAATCTCTCCTTCGGCCTCATCGCGTATACGCAGCGCTTGATCGCGCGCCTTCAACTCAATTTCCTTCGTCTGCGCTTGGGCTTCGTCAATCATTCGCTCGGCTTCTACCATGCGGCCGCGCACAGCACGTTCCATCTGCAATTGACGCAGTAAGTAACCAATGACCGCGCCTGCAACCAGCGATATTGCGATACCGATTATCAGTGGACCATTCACTTTTCTACCTCACTTTTCTCATCAGAACCGCTTCCTTCATCCATCAAAATCGATAATGTGGAGGATATGAGTTCAAAGGAAAAGCCGCGACGGGCTAGGAACTGTCTCAGCCGACGATTGGAAGCTTCTTCTGTAAGATCACCGTAACGTTTACATGTTTTCCTGGCTACGGTGAGAGCTGCCTCAGCCTCGTCGAACCCTTCAAGGGCAGTTTCTATCGCCTCTTTTGACACTCCCTTACCGCGTAGTTCGCTCCTCAGCATCAGCCCGCTTCTTGGGCGAAATATTTGCCGGTTCTCAACCCAAACTCGAGCGAACTCAAAATCATCGACAAGGGATGCTTCTCGCAGCCTCTTTAGAACCCGGTCCTGCACATTGATCTCGATCCGGTTCCGAGAGAGCTTGTTAGCGATTTCCTTCTCGGAATGAGGGCGCCTTGACAGATAGCGCAACGCGCGTTCATAAGCGCGCTGTTCCTCATCCTCGTCTTTCAACCGCTCAATATCTGCTTCAGATAATTCCTGTCCGACCTTTAAACCGGTCGCTATAATCCCCTGAATTCCAAATTTATATTGGTCATCAATAAATACGTTTACTCTATTTTTCTTTCTCCGCTGCAATTTCAAGGCGGTAATCACTCCCGCCACGTTATTCACCTCCCATGAACACAAAAACCGCGAACCTTATAGGCTGCGGCTCAATGCAATGCTCACGGGATTTTCCAATCCCCAAATGACGATCTGACTCCGAATCACTCCACGCATGCAGAGCGCATCATGGAGTGGGCAGGCTAGCTTTTACTACACCCTCTCAGAGGGCAAAACCCCACTTTTTTCACCTACCATCCTAACGTTGTTCTTCTCTATCGGTGCCAAATCTCATTTCAGAGATCTTTCGCAATGCTTTGGCCGCGCTTTTCATAAATTGTATTACGCAGCACTATAATGATAACACGAGCGTCAATCGCTCGTCTCGCTTTCTCCTTCACTGCCGTCTTCTTCAAGATCGGCATCTTTCCTAATCCCCACTTCGATCTCGGAAGCCATATCCGGATTCTCACGCAGGAAGTTCTTCGCGTTCTCCCGTCCCTGGCCCAATCGCGTCTCTCCATACGAGTAGAATGAGCCGCGCTTCGTGATCAACTCCATCTTCACCCCTAGATCCAGGATATCTCCCACCTTGGCGATACCCTCATTGTACATAATATCAAACTCCGCCACCCGAAACGGCGCCGCTACCTTGTTCTTCACCACCCTCACCCTC
>JAUWDI010000090.1 GCA_030608865.1 Anaerolineales bacterium
TTTCCGCTTCAGCATGTCTGGCTCTGAGGTATCCGCACTCTTAGGACGGATGCCATCGGCTGTAGGTTATCAACCTACTCTAGCGACAGAGATGGGCGAACTCCAGGAGCGGATCACCTCCACGCATACCGGTTCGATTACTTCAATGCAGGCCGTCTACGTCCCGGCAGATGACTACTCCGATCCCGCTCCAGAAGCGACGTATACACATCTTGACCCTACCATCGCTCTCGAACGCTCCATTGTTGAAAAAGGGATTTATCCCGCGGTTGACCCGCTGGCGTCTACCTCAAGGATTCTCGATCCACAGATTGTCGGCGAGGAACATTATGCAGTCGCACGCGAAGTGCAGCAAATCCTACAGCGCTACAGGGACCTGCAGGACATCATCGCCATCTTGGGTATCGAAGAGCTGAGCGAAGAGGATAAGATTGTCGTCTCCCGCGCCCGCAAGATTGAACGCTTTTTCTCGCAGCCGATGCATGTCGCCGAACAATTCACGGGGCAGGATGGCCGCTATGTCCCCTTGCGTGAAACTGTTGACGGTTTCCGGGAAATACTCGATGGTAAATACGATACCTTGCCAGAGCAGGCATTCCTCATGGTTGGAAACATCGAAGATGCAGTGAAAAAAGCTGAGCAACTCGGTTCTAGCTAACAGGTAAAGAAAAGTCTCTACATGTCGATTCGATGCGAGATTGTCACTCAGGATCGTTCCCTCTACGAAGGTGAAGCGGATATCGTTATCGCTCCCGGCGCGGAGGGTGAGCTGGGTATCCTTCCAAACCACGCTCCTCTTCTCACGACACTTGAATTTGGAGTTCTAATCGTTCGCCATCAAGGTCAGGAAGAAGCCTTTGCTATCGCTGGCGGGATTCTCGAGGTACGACCGGATGTGATCACGGTTCTAGCCGATGTTGGAGAAAGTGTTGATGAGATCGATCTAAGCCGTGCGGAGGCGGCCAGAGAGCGTGCACAAAAGTATTTGCAGGAAGGACCTCCACCCGACACGGATGAGTATCTTCGCATTCAAGCAGCTCTGCGGCGCTCCCGCGTGCGGATTGATGCCGTTAAAAGATTCAAGAAGCGCCCCCAGCTTTCCCCGTCGGGGTCGCGTGATGATGAAGGAACCTAACCCATGTCCATGTTTGGTAAGGATTTAGGGATTGATCTTGGCACAGTCAATACCTTAATTTGTGAGAACGACGAGATCATTCTCCACGAGCCGACGGTTGTGGCGATCGACATTGATGAATCGAAGATCGTCGATGTCGGTCATTCGGCGCGCGAGATGGATGGTCGTGTCCCGGAAATCATCGAGGTTTCACGCCCTCTGCGAGACGGAGTCATCGCCGATTTTGAAGTGACTCACCGCATGTTGGGGTACTTCATTGAACGGGTTTCTGGTCCCGCGCGGCTCTTCAAGCCGCGTGTGATGATTACGGTTCCCTTAGGTGTTACGAGTGTTGAGATGCGCGCGGTCCATGAGGCTACTCTTCAGGCTGGAAGCCGCGATGTACACCTAATACAAGAGCCGCTCGCGGCCGCTATCGGTGTGGGATTGCCGATTACGACGCCCTCGGGGAACATGGTCGTCGATCTTGGCGGAGGGGTGACACAAGCGGTTATGATCGCCATGAGCGGCATTGTGGCTCAAGGCGCAACCAGGCTCGGGGGGTTAAAACTTGATGAAGCGATCAGCACCTACGTCCGCAAGAAATATGGCTTGATAATCGGCCCGAGGACTGCGGAAGAGGCGAAGATCCGGATCGGAGCTGCGCTTCCTCAGGATGAGGACCGCACAATCGAGATCCAGGGCCAGGATCAGGTCACGGGCTTGCCTCGTCCTGTAACGATTTCAACGAGTGAAATCGTTGAGGCACTACAGGAAACGCTCCAGTTAATGGTGATGTCGATTCGAGACGTTCTTGAAAAAACTCCACCGGAACTTGCTTCCGATATCATCGATCGCGGAATGGTGATTTGTGGTGGTGGTTCACTCCTGCGTGGGATAGATAAGTGGCTCACGAGAGAAACGGGCGTCCCCGCGTATCGGGCGGAAGAACCTGTAGCATGTATTGCCCGAGGAGCGTACCGAGGGTTGGGAATGCTGGATCGCCTGAGGCGGACTCTTCCTAAAGTTTGAACAACGAGTAGACACCAAGCCGATAGTAATGCGCCGTAACCGGGCGCTTTTCGTTTTAAAGTTCCCCTTCAAATTATCTGGGCGCCAAACGGATTGACGTTACTCAACTCCACTACATAAATAAACCGTAGGCGTCGACCCGTCTGTCGGTTGGCCGCCTTCAAGCAATTAGGCCCCGATTAACCTCCCGCGGGTTTGAAACCCGCGGGAGGTTTAAACCCTGCGGGGGGGTAACGCACAGACCTCAACCCGCATGCTGCGCTTGCGACCGGAAGCAGTGCTTCTGCACTCCAAATATTGCAGAAGCGTTCGAAACAAACCCTGGATCGTTCGACTAAAGATTACCGAGGTCTTGACTAGCAGGTGATGTGGGAGGAAATAGGCTCTAAAACCTACGCTTCTACACTTAAGGTGTACATGGATATGTCACCCTTTCCATAATAAGTGGAGGAGAGAGTTAATAAGATTGTGCGCTGTGGGGGCTCTACAGCTTCAATCTCGCTATTCAGGCAGGTAATATGTCATATGCTGCAGGTGAAGGAGAGGGTCTATATATTCCACTCTAACGTTGTCTGGTACGAAGAGTGATGTCGGCGCATAGCACATTATGGCCTCGATGCCAGCTTCGACCAGCTTCTCTGAAACTTGCTGGGCTTCGGATGCAGGAACGGCGAGCATTGCGATTTTTATTTGCTGGGTCCGAATCTCATCTACCAAATTTCCGGTGCTGCGGATGAGGAACTGTCCAACTGGTTGACCGACTTTTTCCGGATCATTATCGTATATGTCCGCGATTCGAAATCCTCGATCGATGAAACCTCCATAATTAGCGACAGCACTGCCAAGATCTCCAGCACCAATGAGGACGACATCCCATACGCGCTCAATCTTCAAGATGCGCTTCAGCTGATCGAAGAGAAAGCTGATGTTGTAACCGGTACCTTGCTTACCGAATTCGCCAAATTGTGAGAGATCTTTGCGTATCTGTGCTGAGGAGATGCCAAGCTGTCCACCCAGTTCTTGGGAGGATGTTATCTCCTTCCCCTCACCAGCCATTTGAGATAAAGCTCTCAGGTAGAGTGGAAGACGACCAACGACGATGTCAGGAACCACGTTTGCAGGCATGCTTTACTCCGTGTGATGTCTGTAGTAATGTTTGCCAAATCTAACATATCTACAAGGGATGCGCAAACAAGTCCTACATCTACCATTCTCCATCACAAATGAATAAGCATTGAATCGATCAAGAGCTGCGTAGATTATTTTCTCTTGGTTCTTAAAATTGTATGGCTGATTAAGCGGAATTAATCAACCAGCATCCGGAGGATGCTGGACGAGTATAATGGCAAGGAAAGCGGAGAAGTATTTGTGCAGAAGCATGGTGATTTTCTAGACGAAGTGAGAATCCAGGTCTCCTCAGGCAAGGGAGGCGATGGCGCTGTTCACTTCCGGAAGGAGAAATATGTCCCCCGCGGAGGCCCTGATGGGGGCGATGGTGGGAAGGGCGGGGATGTGGTTCTTGTTGTTGATCCAAAACGGACGACTTTATCCGCTTTCCGAGGCAAGCGGCACTTCCGCGCTCAGGAGGGTAAATCCGGGGGAGGTAACAATAGGACTGGAAAAAGCGGCAAGGATGTCCAGATTCTCGTCCCGCCAGGCACGATTGTTCGCGACGACAAGACGGATGCGCTTCTAGGAGATCTCGTGGAACCAGGTCAGGAGCTCATTATCTACCGTGGCGGTCGCGGGGGTCGCGGAAATGCACGCTTCGCAACGTCACGCAATCAGGCGCCTCGAGTGGGGGAGAAAGGCGCGCCGGGGGAAAAGCACTGGATATACCTGGAATTAAGATTAATTGCCGATGTTGGCATTATCGGTGTGCCGAATGCTGGGAAGTCGACTTTGTTGGCAGCGGTAACGAATGCTAAGCCTAAGATCGCTGAATACCCGTTTACGACGCTTTCTCCAAATCTAGGTGTCGCCACGCTCGATGTCGACGCGGTGCTTGTCCTTGCCGATATCCCCGGGCTTATCGAAGGAGCCCATCAAGGTGTGGGTCTGGGATTCCAATTTCTACGTCACATCCAGCGAACGCAGGTATTAATCCATCTTATCGATGGTTTATCTCCTGACCCATTAGCTGATTTCTCACAAATCAACGCGGAGTTAGCCTATTTTGATCCAATGCTGGGGGAGAAACCTCAAATTGTGGCGATTACAAAGATCGATCTCCCAGAAGTTAGGGAGCGCATTGATGAATTGAAGAGCAGATTTGAATCTGCTGGGTACCAGGTATTTACGATATCTGCTCTCGCGCGGGATGGCCTGAGGGAGCTGCTTTTTGCTGCCCTCAAGGAATTACAAACTATTCCTGCTCCAGAGTTAATCGAAGGAGAGCTGCCTGTTTACCGGCCAGAGCTTGAGGCGAGAGATTTTGAAATCACACGTGAAGTGGATGGTGGTTGGCGAGTCTCAGGGGAGGCGGTTGAACGGGCAGCCGCAATGACGTATTGGGAATATGATGAGGCAATACGCAGGTTCCAAAAGCTTCTCGTGCGGCTTGGCGTTGAAGCTGCGCTGCAAGAAGCTGGTGTCAAATCTGGAGATACCGTCCGCATCGGGGAAAACGAGCTCGAATGGGTGATTTAATCGGAGTGCTTGGGGGGACATTTGACCCTCCCCACCTCGCTCATCTGATTCTGGCGGATGAAGCTTGTTCCGTTCTTGGTCTTAAAAGAGTCCTCTGGGTAGTAACCGCGCAGCCACCTCATAAACAAAATCAGTCCATCTCATCGGTTGAACACCGCGTGGCGATGGTTAAATTGGTGACAGATGCTGATCCTGCGTTCGAATTCTCGCCTGCGGATCTCGACCGACCCCCACCTCACTATGCACATGGGACGATGGAGTGGTTGAGGATGCGTAATCCCGACGCGAAATTCGTATATTTGATGGGGGAGGATTCACTGCGTGATCTCCCTGAATGGAATTTGCCACAGCGTTTTGTAGATTCCTGTGATTTGATCGGTGTCATGAATCGCCTCACGGTGGAATACGAGGTGGCTCAATTGGAAGAGGAGCTTCCGGGGTTGGGGGACAAGCTGGTTTTTCTGGGCGTTCCACCGATCGTGATCTCAGGCAGGGAAATCCGCCGCCGTG
>JAUWDI010000061.1 GCA_030608865.1 Anaerolineales bacterium
TCGTAATAATCTCGTTTGCCACTCATAGATATTGGATAAGGAAAGGCGCCCTAGGGCGCCTTTCTGCATAGGGAAGTGCCCGCTTAGGCATCTTCAAATTCACCGTCTACGACATCATCCTGATCCGATGATTCATCGCCCTCAGGATCAGGAGCGCTGCCTCCAACCTGTGCCTCCTGTTGGGCGTTTATATCAACACCCGCAGCTTCGATCATCTGGCGAAGATCGTTTGTCTTCTGCTCCACTTCATCGTAACGATCGGCGTTGATGTCTGCCCGCAGCCCATCAATTTTGGCTTGCAGGTCGGCTTTCGTTGATTCTGAGAGTTTGTCGCCGCTATCCTGTATGATCTTTTCGGCGGTGTAGATGATCTGGTCAGCTCGGTTCCGGGTTTCGGCGACACCGCGGAGCTCAAGATCTCGTTCGGCATTTGTTTTTGCTTCATCGCGCATCCGCGTTACTTCATTTTCAGAAAGTCCGGAGGAGGCATGAATCGTAATCTGTTGGCTCTTTCCAGTCGCCTTATCCGTGGCGCTGACTTTCAGTATGCCGTCGGCGTCGATGTCGAACGTAACTTCGATCTGTGGTAGACCGCGCGGCGCCGGCGGTATGCCCTGCAAGGTGAAACGGTCGAGTGACTTGTTGTCCGCGGCCATGGGCCGCTCTCCCTGCAATGCGTGGATTTCGACCTCCGACTGGTTATCGGCGGCAGTGGAGAAGACCTGACTCTTTCGGGTTGGAATGGTCGTGTTGCGATCGATGAGGGATGTAGCAACCCCTCCCAGTGTTTCGATGGAGAGGGTGAGAGGTGTGACATCGAGCAGGAGGATATCTTTCACCTCGCCGCCAAGGACACCGGCCTGGATTGCAGCTCCAACTGCTACCACCTCATCAGGGTTTACGCCTTTGTGGGGTTCGCGGTCGAAGATCTTGCGTACAGCCTCTTGAACTGCTGGCATGCGTGTCATCCCGCCGACGAGGATAACCTCGTCAATATCATCTGCGGTGAGACCGGCATCCTGAAGCGCCTGCTTACAGGGTTCGATCGAGCGTTCGATGAGATCATCGGTGATCTGCTCAAGCTTCGCTCGAGTAAGTGTAACGTTCAGATGCTTAGGGCCGGATGCATCTGCAGTGATAAAGGGAAGATTGATGTCGGTTTGAGTCACGGTTGAGAGCTCGATCTTTGCCTTCTCAGCGGCCTCTTTTAGGCGCTGAAGCGCCTGGCGGTCGCTGCGCAGGTCGATGCCCTGTTCTCGCTGAAATTCATCGGCAATGTAATCGATAATGCGCTGATCGAAGTCGTCGCCTCCAAGGAAGGTGTCACCGTTGGTGGACTTCACTTCGAACACGCCGTCGCCAACATCTAAGATGGAGATATCGAAGGTGCCTCCCCCCAGATCGTAGACGGCGATGGTTTGATCCACTTTCTTGTCGAGACCGTACGCCAGTGCGGAGGCTGTGGGTTCATTGATGATGCGTAGAACATCAAGCCCGGCGATCTTCCCTGCATCCTTTGTTGCATTGCGTTGAGCGTCGTTGAAATATGCGGGGACGGTGATGACGGCCTGAGTTATGCTCTCCCCGGTGAATGCTTCGGCGTCCGCTTTAATCTTGGCAAGGATCATGGCTGAGACTTCGGGGGGCGCGTATTCTTTTCCGCCAATCATGACGCGCACATCACCGTTGGGAGCTTCAGAAACCTGGTAGGGAATGAATTGCAGACCGTGCTGAACTTCTGCATCGGAGAACTTGCGCCCCATGAAGCGCTTGATTGAAAAGATCGTATTTTCTGGATTTACAATTGCCTGCCGCCTGGCCACCTGGCCGACCATACGTTCTCCGGTAGTCGGATTCTGAGACACAACCGATGGGATGAGCCGGCTTCCCTCGGAGGAGGGGATAACCTCAGGGTCTCCTCCCTCAATGATTGCTACTACAGAGTTGGTTGTTCCTAGGTCAATTCCAATTATTCTTCCCATTGCGGACATCTCCTATTTGGCGACTCGTACCATCGCAGGACGAAGCACACGCTCGCCCATCTTGTATCCTGGTTGTGTAATATCGATGATCAGCCCTTCTTCGTAATCATCGTTTTCCTCAAATGAAACTGCTTCGTGGAAGGTCGGATCAAAGCGCTCGCCTTCAGCATCGATGAGTTCGACGCCTTCGGCATCAAATAATGCCTGAAGTTTCTGGTGGATTAACTCAATCCCTAATGTCCATTCCTGGAAATCATCTGTTTCAGGAGCTTTCGCTAGCGCACGCTCGATATCATCTTTCACTCCAAGAAAATGGGTGATGATTTCTCCGGCGATCCGCTCCCTGGCATGTTCGTTCTCGCGTTGGGTGCGTTTCTTGAAGTTGGCAAATTCCGCGCGCGCTCGCTGCCATCCATCCAGGTATTCCTCGGCTTCGCTTTGAAGGCGTTTAACCTGTTCTTCTAAGGATTCTTCCTCTGATGTTCCAGAAGATTCAATGGAGTCCTCTATCTCACGCACATCTGCATCGACGACCTCATCCGATTGCAGCTTATCGTTGGGTTCTGAGTTCTCAATTTCTTCGGCAGCTTGCTCTTCGTTGGTGGTTTCGTTATCTTTCATGCGTTTAGAATTTCTCCTCATTGAATAACCTTGGTATTGGTCTGGACAGAAAGACGGACAGGAATTCTACTCTGCGAAGGTCTCAATCACCAACTCGCTCAATAATCCGGCGACATAACGAACTGTTGAGATCGTTCGACCATAAGCCATCCGTGTAGGTCCTAAAACGCCGAGAGCACCGATCGCGATGCCAGGAGCGCCGTAGCGCGTCAGCACCATCGAGCAGTCTCTTAGCTCCTCCCAGCCACCTTCCCCGCCGATCATAACTTGCACGCCGTTGATATTGGGGCTGAGTACGTGTGCAAGGACCTCATCTAAAAAGCCGCGTTCTTCGAGCAGACGCAACGCGGGGCGGGCAGCTTCGGAACCAGCGAACTCCGGTTGTGCGAGGACGTTGGTGAGACCATCACGATAGATCTCCCCGGTCCAAACTTCATCGGCGCGGGCCATCATTTCTGCGACCAGGCGAGAGATATCCTGTAGAAGGTCGGATTTTTGTTCCGACTGCAGCTGGATTTCTTCAGTGTCCATGCCGGTGCACAGCGTGGTGATCTCAGCGGCTGTCAGGGCGAGTTTGGTTTGATCCCAAATATCGGATAATGTGAGCATCTGCTGGCGCACATCACCCCCTTGCAAGACAAGCACCAGAAGCACCTGGTGATCTTTGATGGAGATCAACTCGAGATGTTTGAATATAGCTCGTTCGGGTCGGGGTGTAGTAACGAGCGATGCGACGCTAGAATGTTGAGCCAGGATGGAGGCTGAAAGACGTAGCCACTCATCCATATCAAGTGGTGCCTGGTGGAATTGATGGCTGATCAAGCGTTTTTCGGCCATTGGGAGTTCGGTATCACCGAGCAATCGACGGACGAAGTAACGATAGCCGATTTCCGTCGGGATCCGGCCAGCAGAGGTGTATGGTTGACGGAGATAGCCAGAGTCGGTGAGCGCGGCCATCTCGTTCCGAACGGTCGCCGAACTCACCCTCAGGCTGTAGCGGTCAATAAGGCGCTTAGACCCAACCGGCCGGGTGGTTTCGGTGTATTCTCGCACGATGAGCGCGAGAATGGTCTTTTGGCGATCCGTGATTGGTGCCACTGTTTTC
Organism: Anaerolineales bacterium; assembly: GCA_030608865.1. Next base: position 3,709 of record JAUWDI010000061.1, read on the forward strand.
CTCATAATGTTAGCACTCTCGGTTCGAGAGTGCTAAACAGGCATTTTTTGATGATACCATAGCCGCAACCAGACCGTCAAGAAAATAGGGGTAGCATAGAAGTACTTATTTTCGAACCTGCATAGAGAATTGTCACCAGGAGGGCGTTTCTTTTCCGGTTTACGTACAGCAAAGGTAAGACGCAGGCGGTCTGTGTTGTCTCTGTTGTGTGTTAATGAATCTTCCCCGGGGGTTGACTTTTCAAGTCCGCCTCGATAGTATCGACACCATATCTTCACAAGGAAGTGAATTGAAAAATGGCGAAAATTGTAGAATTAAGTGATGCGACATTCGAAACGGAAGTTGTCAAATCCGGCGGGATGGTCCTGGTAGACTTCGGCGCAGAATGGTGCCATCCTTGCAAACAGTTAGATCCAATCGTTGAGGAACTAGCTGAGGAGTGGCGTGAGAGTGTAACCGTTGGTAAGGTTGACATTGATACGAACGTTAACAGTGCAATGAAATATGGGGTCATGGGTGTTCCGACGCTGATCTTGTTTAAAGACGGCGTACCGGTTGAACGATTGACGGGGTTTGTCCCGAAGAAGCGGATTCTCGACAGATTCAGCCCTCACATCCGCTAGCAGGTTGAACTGTGAAGGTATTGACGTGCGATGGGGCGCGGCATATACTGGAATCTCAATAGAATAGGGAAAAGCGAAGAAGAGGACGAGTAGCCGTTGTAAGGCCGCCACAGAGAGCGGGGAAGCTGAGAAACCCGCGCGGACGACGACGGACGAATGGACCTTGGAGCTGTGGGGCGAACAGTCACCGCCGTGAATTTGGCGAGATCCTAGTAGTCCGAACCGGATTGGCCTCCGTTATCAAGGCCGGCAGCCTTAAACATGTGTTATGGAGGTTGCCTTAAGCGAGAGCAGTTGATCGAACTTGGTCTTCACAGTTCAGTTGCTCTAAGCGGGGTGGCACCGCGGGCTCTTTAGCGCTCGTCCCCAATCGGGACGAGTTTCTTTATTTAAATGAGACCCAAGAAGAATTACCGAGATTATCAAAATGGGGAAGGAAGAAGGAGAGAAAATGACGAAGAAGAGGATCCTTACTGGGGACCGCCCAACAGGGCAAATGCACCTTGGGCACTATGTAGGAACGCTCGAGAATAGGATTCGACTGCAGGATGAGTATGAGTGCTTTTTCATCGTCGCGGATCTGCACACACTTACAACCCAGCCCGATAAAGAATCGATTGAGCAGATCGAAGAGAACATCATGCAGATGATGCTGGATTACCTGTCTGTGGGTATCGATCCGGAAGAAAGTACAATCTTTCTCCAGTCGGCAGTGAGCGAAACCTACGAGTTGAACCTGATCTTCGAGATGCTCGTGACCGTCCCGAGATTGGAACGCGTGCCAAGCTTAAAGGAGATGGCGCAGGCTGCGAATCTTGAGCGCATGCCCTTCGGCTTGCTCGGGTACCCTATCTTGCAGGCAGCCGACATCCTGCTGCCGCGCTCTAATCTTGTACCGGTAGGCAAGGATAACGAAGCACAAGTCGAGGTCTCACGAGAAATCGCGCGACGCTTCAACAACCTCTATGGCGAAGTATTTCCCATTCCGGACGTGATGATCGGGAACGTTCCGACGTTAGTCGGAACAGATGGGCAAGCCAAGATGAGCAAATCGTTGAACAACAGCATCTTCCTCGGGGATGACACGGAAACCGTGGATAAGAAAGTGCGAGGGATGTTCACAGATCCCAATCGTATCAGCGCCGATATCCCCGGTCGTGTTGAAGGCAACCCGGTCTTTATCTACCACGACGCATTCAACCCGGATCTGGAGGAAGTGGAAGATCTCAAAGCACGCTATACAAAAGGGAAAGTCGGTGACGTTGAGGTGAAGCAAAAGCTTGCCAAAGCGATTAATGATTTCCTCGACCCTATCCGCGAGCGCCGAGTGACGTTTGAAAAGGATATGAAGCAGGTAGAAGAGTATTTGATCGAGGGGACAAAACGGATGCGCAGGGAAGCTGAAGAGACGATGGCGCTCGTGCATGATGCGATGGGTATGTATCGACCTATGTAGGTGGAGGGCGTTGGGTCGTAATAACATTCGGTTGGAATCCTTCCACAGGGCTGTGCCAGAATGGCAGGTAGGGCAAGCGCTCTCTGGAGCGGACTGGGAAAGCCTGGTGTATAATCGCGACGTCGTTGACGATCCCAGCTATTGAAGGTTCAACCCATGGCTAAGAAGAAAATTCGTGTCTTGATCTGCAAACCAGGTCTTGATGGTCATGATCGCGGGGCGATGGTTGTAGCGCGTGCGCTGCGCGATGCTGGCATGGAAGTTATCTACACAGGTTTGCGGCAAACACCAGAGATGATCGCCGAATCAACGTTACAGGAAGACGTGGATGTCGTTGGACTCTCCATTCTTTCAGGGGCACATATGGCTCTGGTTCCCAAGATCGTCGAACTAATACGCGGTCAGGGCCAGAAAGATGTTGGCATCGTCCTCGGAGGGATCATCCCCGATGAGGATGTTATAAAACTCAAAAAACTGGGTGTAGCCGAGGTGTTCGGACCTGGAAC
>JAUWDI010000177.1 GCA_030608865.1 Anaerolineales bacterium
GGGGAAACCTACATCTGCGACATGCCTGCTGGTCGATGACCGCTACCCAAATCTTGCGGCCGCTGCCGAATTCGGCATGACGACGATTCTCGTCGGTGATGGAGCCATTGAAGGAACCGTCGATTACACTATCGGACAGATACACGACCTGACCAAGGCTGTCCCCAGCTTGGTAAGAGAGTAGGAAAGCCTTCATGGAGATAAATGGTTGGACGATCGTCATTACTATTCTGGCCTTGGTCATTCTCATCAATGTCGGATTAGCGTTCGGCGCTATCCGCAAGATGAAAACGAAGCCAAAAGGTTTATTTCGAGATTCTCTTGGAGAGATGCTCAACCCCTGGAAAAAAGAAGATGAAGCGCTCGACGAATTGCGTCAGCGAGTTGATGACTTGAAGAGTAGAGATGGAGGTACGGAGTGAGCAATACCAAAAAAAGCAAACTTATCTCTCTCACCGAGGCAACAGCGATGGTCAAACCGAAAGGTTGTCGGCTTTCCCTCGGAGGTTTCACACTTTACCGTCGACCGATGGCGTTTTCGTTGGCTTTGTTGGATCGTTTTCGCAACGAAAACACACCCTCCGACATCACATTAATCAACTTCACATCAAGTGTGGAAAGCGACATACTGGTAGGTGAAGGTATGGTCTCAAAAATCCGCACCTGTTATTTTGGCCTGGAAGTTTTCGGCTTAGCTCCGCATTTCACCTCTGCTGCTGCTGATGGATCGATCCAGATTATTGAAGAGACAGAAGCCAGCCTGGCGTTCGGGATCCGGGCGGCAATGGCAGGAGTAGGCTTTATGCCCTCGATCGCCTGGCAAGGGACAGATTTATTACGTTTGCGCCCCGACGTGAAAACAATTGAAGACCCCTACTCAGGCGAGGTGCTTACCGCTTTCCCGGCAATAGACTGTGACGTCGCTGTGATCCACGCCCTGGAAGCAGACCATGACGGGAACGCCTGCATAGGAGCTAATCAAGGCGTAGATCGCGAGTTGTCTCTGGTCGCGGACAAGGTCATCATCACCGCCGAAAAAGTAGTCCCGCGTCTTGAGAAGGTAGACATCGTTGGGATTGTAGTTGACGCAGTCGTTGAAATCCCTGGTGGAGCGTGGCCTACCTCATGTTATCCCTCGTACGCCTTAGACGGTCTAGCCATTCTCGATTATGTGGAACAAGTCGGCAGCGAAAGCTATAACTCGCTGCTGGATGCGTGGCTGGCCCACCATAATATTGCCTAACCTCCACGAAATCATTGCTACTCGTCCGCAATCATCCGAGTATGTTATCCTTTACCCCATCCTAATGAAATTGAGGGATTCGGCACTATGTCATCAAAAGTAAAATTCACGTTAATTGGCCTGTTCATAGGATCACTTTTATCAGCAAGCATATTCGCAAGTGGTCTGGCGATAGGCGTAGTAATCGGCCAGATGATCGGTTACGAATTTCTGCCAGATTGGCTGGAGGATCCTCTCCAAGAATCTTCACTGGTTGTGGAAACAAAGACTTACACTGCAGAACCACCGGAGGGCTCCGACGATTTATTCGCTCCGTTCTGGGAAGCGTGGGATATCGTACACGAGGAATTTGTTGACCAGCCGCTTGACGATGTCACCCTCATGCGAGGGGCAATTTCCGGGACTTTGGACGCGCTTGGCGATCCTCACACATCCTACATGGACCCGATTACCTACCAGCAAGCGAATATCCCTCTCCATGGCTCTTACGAAGGGATCGGCGCCTGGGTGGACACGAATGCGGAATTCCTGACGATCGTATCGCCCATGCCCGGCTCCCCGGCAGAAGAAGCAGGGCTGGAGCCCGGGGATGAGGTGGTCGCCGTCGACGGTGAAGATGTAATCGGCATCGACGCAAACATCGTAATTCGCAGCGTCCTTGGTCCTGCGGGAACGACGGTTCACCTGACCGTCAGGCGTGAGGGAGAACCCGAACTCCTGGAGTTTGAGATTGTCAGAGCGGAGATTCAGGTTCCCAGCGTCGAGAGCGAATTGCTCGAAGGAGACATCGGCTATATACAGCTCTTCAATTTCTCCAACGACACATCAAACGATCTACGGAACGCTATCCGTGATTTAAGCGAAACTGAATTGAATGGGTTAATTCTCGATTTGAGAGGCAATGGCGGTGGTTTCCTTCTCACTGCAATCGAAGTGGCTTCAGAGTTCATTGAAGATGGCGTAATCATGACAGAGAGATTCGGAGATGGAAGCGAAGAGATCTATGAAGCCCTGGGGGATGGTTTGGCGACCGATCTACCTCTCATCATTCTTGTGAACGGTGGATCCGCATCCGCCTCGGAGATTGTAGCGGGTGCTATCCAGGATCATGAGCGCGGCCTGCTCGTGGGGGAGACGACATTCGGAAAAGGCTCCGTACAGAATTGGATTGCCCTCACTGGAGAAGAAGGCGCTGTGCGTGTGACTGTCGCTCGTTGGTACACACCAAAAGGGAGACAGATCGCCGGGGAGGGATTAGAACCAGATTATGAGGTCTCTTACACAGAAGAGGACTTCGATGCCGGCATCGATCCCCAGCTCCAGAAGGCAATAGAGCTGCTTACAGAATAATTATAAACATCAAGAGGTTGATTTAATGTATTTCGATACAAACTATCTTTGCTTGATGGCTCCAGCGTTCCTGCTGATGATATTCGCTCAGTGGTGGGTTTCATCAACCTACAAGAAGTGGAGCCGGATAGAAAATAGCGCCCAAATTAGCGGCGCGGGAACCGCCAACCGCCTAATCCAATACGGCGGTTTAAACGATGTGCGTGTCGAACCCACTGGCGGTAAATTAACCGATCATTATGACCCTCGCAGCAAGACTTTGCACCTTTCCCGTGGTGTGTATGAACCGGCTTCAGTCTCTGCTATGGCTATTGCCGCCCACGAACTGGGACATGCAATGCAGGACAAGGTGGACTATTTCCCCCTTAAACTGC
>JAUWDI010000077.1 GCA_030608865.1 Anaerolineales bacterium
GCTACGTCTCTACAGTAAGTAAGATAAAACTATTCGAAGAAAAAAGTAAACCTACGCTTCGCCCTTCGCCGCCTCGGCAACCTCGATCGCCGTAATAGCCTCTTCCAGAGCGACTTCTTCGATAATCTTCGCCGCGGTGACGACCTGTCGTGCTTCCTCAATCGCGACTTCCTCGATAATCTCAGCAGCAACAAGCGCAGCGATCGCTCGTTCAGCAGCTGCTTCCTGGATGACTTCTGAGATCAGCACAGCTTCCACTGCTTCAGCAGCTGCCACGTATTGAATCGCTTCCGAAATGGCAATCGCCTCGACGGCTTCTACCTGTGCCTCAAGTTCTGCGCCAACCAGGAACAAAGTCTCTGGGGTCAGGAACCCCTGTGCCGCCATCTTGCCACCTGATTCTCTTACCGCGGTCCCGAAATCGATCGCCCAGGTGTGCTCGATCATTAGCAGCGCTGCAGCCGCACCAGGTTTGATGCGATCGGCCGCTGCCATAAGATCCTCAGCGGAAAGCCCATAGTTATGCTCTGCGGCGATGAGCGCGCCCTCGAGCGAACCTGTGGCAGCGCCCTTCGCCCCACCGGCGCCTGCGCCAATGAGCCCGCCGAGGACGGAACCAAATTCGATGGTCTCCTCACCACTGAGACCGGACATTTCCATCGAAGTGAGTCGGCCATCCTCATCCTTCCCGACAAATAGCAGGTCGATTAGCCGGATAGCACCCTTCTTCATAGACGCTTGTAAAGCAGGTAGGATCTCTCCCGTGGGGTGGAAATCCTCAAACGTAAGTGCAATAAGTTGTATCGGTCCTATTGCCATTTCTTCCTCCTTAAATCGGCATAAAAAAAACGGGCGTGGAACTCCACGCCCGTAGGATTTCGACGATTACTCGTCCTTCTTCTCTTCTTCCTCTTCTTCTGGCGCTTCGAAGGTCCCTGCAACTATTCCCTCAACTGCACCTTCATCGGTGATCACAACAGCATCGGCGATGAAACCTTCTTTCGTAACGACAGCTTCTTCCAACAGGAGGGCATCATCGGTGAGGACCATCTCGCGCATCGCTGCGCCTTCTGGGGTCACCACGGCTGCTTTCGCAGCGACGCCTTCATCCGTCATGACGATGTCCTGGAATTCAACGACATCATCGCCCGTGGAAACATGAGTGATTTCCGTGCCATCTTCGGCCATGAGCACGGTTGTCGCCACTTCACGTCCTGCCTCGAGCTGTTCGTGGATGTCCTCGCTCAGCGCTTCGGTCAGAACGTCTGCACCTGCTTCGGCAAACTCGGCTTCAAGCTGATCGACCCAGACGTGCTCGATGATGGCCACAATCGCGGATGTGCCTGGTTTTAGACCAGCACCTAGTTTCTTCAGGCGCTCATTATCCAGACCAAAATCCAGCTTCTTTGCGGCGAGACCACCGACGAGTGCACCGGTAGCTCCGGCCACAACTATCCCTACTGGTCCTGCCAGCAGAGCGATGCCCACACCAAGAAGACCACCAGCAACGGCGCCCTTCCCACCACCGACATCATGAACTTCCTTGATGTGCACCTTGCCCTTCTGGTCCATACGCAGCACAGCCGCGTCTTGAATGGCAATCACGTGCTCTTTCTTTGCCTGCTTCAGTTCCTTTAAGGCCTCATCAGCAGATGTCTCATCCTGGAATGCTGCCACGATGAGTTCAACGGGTGTTGTTTCCGACATGGTTTCTCCTTTAATAATTATCTCGGGTGACTTCCGAGGAATCTAATTCTTTTTAGTATATCGCAGAAAGAACGACTGAATCTTAATAATTTGTTAACACACAAACACTTCGCTTGAAGAACTTCAAGACTCCCATCTTCATTCATATCTGTGGTTGGAGCGGTTTTTTTTACTGGATAGGCTACGGCACCCCAGTCCTGGGAGGTGATGCGCATGCCAATGGAATTCCCCGAACCTGTCACCTCGAACCTTGGAAATCTCAACCTCGCCCCGCATGGCACATTGCTCATTCTGTTGCTGCTCCTTCTCGCTCCGGCTGCCTATCTCGGCCTCGAGAGTATCCTCGGGCATTTCAACCGCTGGACAACGCTTTCCATTTCTCTTGTGGCATTTCCCCTTCTCGTAGGTTCAGTGTCAGTAAGTGAGTGGAGCGTCGTAATCGGAATTACCGGCCGTTTTAGCGGTGAAATCCTTCTCATCGTGGCGATCGGTGTGGTCGCCGCGCGCAATTTCGGGCGTTATGAGATCGCTGAATGGCTGTGGAAAACATGGAAATTCGCCAAGCAGATCTTCCCACTATTAGTGTTTGGTGTTTTAATCGCTGGCATGGTCCGAGTGATGCTTCCCCAGGAACTGATTCAGTCCATCGTCGGTAAGAACACGATATCAGCAAATTTCATTGCCGTGGTTTTTGGCGTCTTCCTGTACTTCCCGACGTTAGTCGAAGTGCCGATCGCGCGTAGGTTCTTCGATTTGGGAATGCGCCGCGGACCCTTGCTGGCCTAATTGCTGGCGGATCCCGAACTCTCGATCCAGAGCATCCTAGTCGCAAACCGGATTTTGGGACGAAAGAAGACGGTCGTATATGTAGCCCTGGTAAGTGTTTTTAGCACCCTGGCTGGCTATATTTTCGGAACCTTTCTAGCGGCTTTCTGAAGGCTTCGAGCCCTCACTCACGGAGGTCAATTTCCCAATGACGCAATTTAATAGGACTGAATCCACTTCATCCTCAGGCATGGTAGGGCGCTTATCAGTCCTGGATCGCTTCCTGCCCTTGTGGATCCTACTGGCCATGGCAGTCGGGTTGGGATTGGGCGCTGCCGCACCCGGTGTGAAAGATGTCTTCGACGTACTGAGCATCGGCACTGTCTCACTGCCCATCGCCATCGGTCTGCTGTGGATGATGTACCCCGTTCTGGCCAAGGTGAAATATGAGGAGTTGGGGAAAATCACCCAGGCTAAAGAGCAATTTGGGGTGTCACTGTTCTTGAACTGGGTCATCGGACCGGCCATGATGTTCATCCTGGCCTGGGTCTTCCTCCCAGATCTCCCGGGCTACCGCACCGGGTTGATCATCATCGGCTTGGCGCGATGTATCGCCATGGTTTTAATCTGGAATATGCTTGCCGGAGGCGACAGCGAATACTGCGCCGTTCTGGTAGCCCTGAACTCCATCTTCCAAATTTTGATGTACAGCCCACTGGCTTACTTCTACCTGAGCGTAGTGCCTGGCTGGTTTGGTGCCACGGGCGCGATCGTTGACATTTCTATGTGGGATATCACCAAAAGCGTCTTCATTTTCCTGGGTATACCACTGGCGGCCGGGGCGATCACACGCCTCGTGCTGGTCAAGCGCAAGGGTGTCGAGTGGTACGACGAAGAATTCGCTCCCAGGTTAGGACCCACGGCTTTGATCGGTTTGCTCTTCACAATTATTGTCATGTTCTCCATGCAGGGCGACATGATCCTCGCCAACCCCTGGCACGTCGTGCGTGTGGCGATTCCCCTCGTTATTTATTTCGTGCTCATGTTCTTGGTATCCTTCGCTGTTTCGAAACGGAGGGGTTTTTCCTACGAGATGTCGGCTACGCAGTCCTTTACTGCGGCGAGCAATAATTTCGAATTGGCTATTGCCGTAGCGATAGGCACTTTTGGTATTGCCTCACAGGAGGCGCTGGCGACGGTTATTGGTCCATTGGTTGAGGTGCCCGTTTTAATTGGGTTGGTATATGTCGCCTTGTGGATTAAGGAACGATTTTTCCAGATGCCTTTGGAGTCAGTTTCGGGTTGAATAAGGTTCTTTCTATCTGGCCTGTCTGGAGCCGTTCGTCATCCATGCTGTTTTGTTGAGTCTGCGGCCTATGCTTCAGAATCTTGAGAATGTGGAAGCATAATCGCTCGACATCTTTGTCGGCAGCCCTGCGTCTACATTCATTGCTCACCAATCCCCTCGAAGTCTCTCTCGGTTTTCAACTCAAAATCTACTCTGATTTATCTTTACCATAACTTTATATCCACTTCAAAGATCCTTCATCCTTGGACTGTATGATTCTTCACTAGGTGCAGCTGCACAAAAGCGGAAGCATCACTCGAACGAAAAAGATAATTCAAAATATGGAGGAATGTAGAAATGGATAGGAAGATTGGTTGGATAGTGGCGATCAGCGCTGTTGTCGTCGCAAGTTCGGCCCTGGTCTTGGTTGTCGTTGTCCTGGGAAGGATGTTCTGGCAAACCGAGAGTACCTGGATGAGTCAGTGGATGCCTCACCGGGTTGCGGCAGGGGCGCCGCAGGAATTCAACATGGGTTTGGGAATGATGGACGGTGGCTATGAGACGAGGAGTTCTAGATGGGGGATGATGCAGGGTGGAGTTTTTATTGACGCCAATGTCGAACCTCTCACCATGGCGGAGGCAGAATCTGCCCTTGAGGATTTTCTCGCCGCATCCGCATATGACGATCTCGAAATCGGTGAAATCATGATCTTCGATAATCACGCCTACGCTCAATTCGTAGAGGTGAGCACCGGTATCGGCGCCATGGAGGTGCTTGTTGACCCCGTGTCGCTTGCGGTCACACCCGAACACGGTCCCAACATGATGTGGAACCAAAAGTACAGCACAATGGGAAGTCACGGCATGATGGGGGGATCCTTGTCAAGTGTTGTTTCTGTGGAAATGCCGGTAAGCGAAGATGAGGCGTCCCAACTCGCACAGGACTATCTGGATGATGTGTACCCTGGTTTGGTTGTCGACGAACACGCAGATGCATTCTATGGTTACTACACGCTTCACACACTTCAGGATGGTGAAACGATTGGTATGTTGAGTGTGAATGGGTATACGGGCCAGGTCTTTCTGCACACGTGGCATGGCGATCTACTCGAGATGCATGGGGAGTGAGTTAATAATACCTACGATAAGGTGAACCGGATAATTGAGTCCGGTTCACCTTTATTTGTGTACAATGATGATTGATTCAGCGCTCGGTCTACATCGAATTTTAACCTAGGAGCAAAGTGTGCCCGCTACCAAGATCTTAGTGATTGACGACGAACAGAGCATTCTCGATCTCGTCACCGCTTATCTCGGCAATGAGGGGTATGAATTCCGCACCGCCATGGATGGCTCTTCCGGGCTTAAGGCGGCGCGGGTGTTTAAGCCTGACTTGATCGTCCTGGACATCATGCTTCCAGGGATGGATGGGATTGAGCTGCTTTCTCGTCTTCGCCGCGAATCCGATGTATATGTCATCATGCTGACCGCGAAGTCAGAGGAGACGGATAAGATCGTCGGGCTTTCTGTGGGTGCAGATGATTACCTGACCAAACCATTCAGCCCGCGTGAGTTGATGGCTCGTATCAAAGCTGCGCTGCGTCGAATGCGGACAGGCGAAACCCGGGTTAAGGGTTCCGTCCTTTCTTTCCAACACATCCGGATCGATACCGGTGGTCGAACCATCTCTGTTGACGATAAATCGGTGGACCTCACCGCGATCGAATTCGACCTGC
>JAUWDI010000048.1 GCA_030608865.1 Anaerolineales bacterium
GTATAGCAATCTACAGAGAGAAGCTTATTGGCGTATGTATCCAGGGGTGTTGCTTAGTGTGCGCTGGGGTTCCTTTTCCCCGAGAAGGTCAACGATTGCGGATCTCAGTTCCGCCGCGGAGAAAGGTTTTGTGAGGTATGCGTTCGCACCAGCGTTAATCGCTTCGACGCGGTCTTCTTCGAGGAATTTAGCACTTGACATAATGACGGGTATCTTCGATAGACGCGGGTCCGCGCGGAATCTGCGGACGAGCGTCAGGCCGTCTACGTCGGGCATCATGATGTCAAGGATAATCAATATGGGGGTAATCGACTCCAACACTTCGAGTGCCTGGGCAGCGTTGAACGCCTTCCGAACCGGGTAGCCGAAGGTGGTGAGAATCTCAGCTACAACTTCACAGAAGGGTTGTTCATCGTCGATTACTAAAATCGTGCTGGCTGGCTCGTTCATGCGCTTCGTTTCTCTCAGGTCAGGGTCAAGTTTATTTGTTTACAAATTGGTTGTTTGCACAGGTTAAGGCCTTTTCGGTACTTAAATCAATGAGAAAGAGGGGTATTGCAGATACCCCTTCCTTAGCAAGAAGTATGCCCGGCGGCCCGGCGATAACAAATCTGTCTCGAACTATCATCGGGTGCACAACATGCAAGCCAGATCCATGCCGCTGTATTCTTAGGATCCTCCTGCAGCACCCAACTCAATGCGGCCTCACCATTTTGAAGATCCCCTCGTTCCACGGCTTCGACGGCCAGGCTGAGGGCCTCCTCTACTGAAGTAAAATCATCGGGATGAATTCTCGTTGCCATAAGTACCTGCTTTCAGGAATAGTATGAATGAAATCAACCCCATGTTAACACGCGACCGCCGCTGATGAATTTACAGGAACCTTACAATCCAACGGCGGAAAAAGTTGGCTTGGCGTGAGGTTAATTGGAGATTACACTGTTCTCTATGGAAGGTCGTTTTTCACGTAAAGAGGGAGCGGTTTGAAGCTTCTCGTAGAGCTCTATATCGTATTGTACATGCTCATGGGCGCACCGCTGGACGTGCTTGTTGACGCGCGTCACCCGCTCCCTCGCTGGTTTGACCCTGGCCCTCAGGCTGATGCGGTTTCAGCGCTGGAAGACTTGATATCAGAGGCGAGTGATGCCGGTATAAAGACCCTTGTTTATTCCGGATATCGGAGCTACTCAAAACAAGGCGCTGTAGTGGAGCAGGTAGGGAGAGAAGGATCTTCAACTGCCAGTTTCTATTTAGCGGCGCCAGGCTACAGTGAGCACCAGCTCGGGACCGCATTCGATCTCGTGTGGCCCGGATTAAAAGTCGAATTCAGCGATCCAAGGAATCAGCAGTTGTATATCTGGCTCGAAGAAAATGCACATCATTTCGGATTTGTCCTGAGCTATCCCTATAAGGAGATTGAGGCGTGGCCGTATACTAATCGATGGATGCCGCAGGTGACGGAGTTCATCCACGAGCCCTGGCATATCCGCTATGCCGGGAATCCATTGGCGGAGGAAATATTCGCAGCAGGATATTTAAATCCCCAGAATTCAGTTCTTCCACAAGATTATTATCAACCCTGGACAGGGATCAGTCCGTGAACACTGCTGCGGGTCTGGCAATCCGGTGTAGATCCAGATGTCAGGTGTAGGAATAAAGGTTTGTTGCGCGGTTCGATGCTTATGATACACTGGTTAGGTAACCATAAGGATATCGGAAGGAGACCGTATGGCTGAAGACGCCAAACGTGTCGTTTGTATTGAGGACGAACCAGAAATGATTGATCTTGTCCGGCTGATCCTCGGCCGGAAAGGGTTCGATGTCATCGGTGCAAATGGCGGAATAGAGGGGTTGGAAACGGTTCAACGCGAACGTCCAGACCTAGTACTGCTTGATTTGATGATGCCGGATATGGATGGTTGGGAAGTCTATCAACAAATGAAGGCGGACGACGACTTGCGCAACATCCCCGTCGTTGTTGTCACGGCGAAAGCTCAGTCCATCGACAAGGTATTGGGATTGCATATCGCCAAGGTGGATGATTACATCACCAAACCTTTTGGTCCCCAAGAATTACTCGAGAGCGTGGAGAAGATCATCGGTGAGGTTGAGGTAGAATAAGCTCGTAGGCCGAGCATTTGAAGGGCGGCTTCGGTCGCCCTATTTTTATGTCAGGAGCAGGATGAAACGCTGGGTTCGAGTTCACAATCGTAGTCGTGGAAATTCACCCTTGGGTCGGGCGCGTTGGTGCGATTCGTTCTCCTGCCGCTTGCGTGGATTGACATTCCGACGCGAGATCCCTGACGGTGAGGGGCTGATCCTTGTTGAAAGCAGCGAGGGGCGCGTTAATACCACGATCCACATGCTGTTTGTTTTCTTCTCGATCAGTGTGTTCTGGGTGAACTCTGATGGGCTGGTAGTGGACAAAACACTTGCCAAACCCTGGGGCTTCTACGCACCGAAGCAGGCGGCTCAATATATCCTTGAGGCTTCGCCCAGGATTCTTGAGGAAGTGCAGATCGGGGATCAGTTGGAATTTATTGATGAAGAGTAGGTATAAGTTACTCCTGTTTCTCATCCTTGTCATGGTGCTATTTCCGGCAGCCGCCGTTCAAGCGCAGAGCGGGGGGCCGATATATATTGTCGAACCTGGTGACACGCTTTCGGGCATCGCCCGTCGCTTTGGCACCACTGTTGAGGCGATGGCTGCGTTAAATGGGATTGATGACCCCTCTAAACTTTACCCTGGTGCAGAACTAACGATCCCGGGCTTCGAAGACGTTGAAGGTGTCCTGACATTGCAGGATGTTGGCTTCGGCGATGATTTGAATAGCCTGAGCCTTCGTTACAATCTGTCAACGGATGCGTTAGCCCGCCTTAATCGACTTGTCCGACCCGATCGATTCTATGTTGGGCAGTCGCTCATCGTCCCTGAACCCGCGGAAGATGCGATCCCAGAGAATGATGTTGGGGCACTTCTACCGCAACCTGGAGAAACCAGGCTGGAAATCGCGGCCCGCGCCGGGATAAATCCATGGGATCTACGGCGCTCTGCCTTAGCTCCGTTGCGCGTTTGGGTAATGCCCGGGAATCCACTGACCGATTCGATGGGATGGAGAGTCTCGCTCCCTGAACCCATAACTTCAATTTCGATCGAACCCCTCCCGGCAGTTCAAGGGCATACTGTCGTGCTTAAAACCGAAGTGAGCCCCCCTATTTATCTTGAGGGTTCACTCGGAGACCACCAGCTTGCCTTCTTTCCGGCTGGTGAAGGGGAAATGGTCGCTCTGCAGGGCATCCATGCTTTAGCAGAGCCGGGGTTGATCGATCTTGAGCTGCGGATGGCACCGTCGGAGGGGGAGGAGACCAGCTATGCGTTTATCCAACCGTTTTTGGTCGAAGATGGTGATTATGGTTTCCAGTATATCGTTGGAGTCCCTGCAGAAACCGTCGATCTGGAAATTATTCAGCCTGAGGAGGACTTCGTAGCGGAGCTTCTTGCGCCGGTCACCCCTGACAAGCTATGGGATGGTTCCTTTGATTATCCATCTCGCTATTACACCGACGAGTTCATCGCCGGTTTTGGGGACAGGCGTAATTACAACAACGGCGCCTTGATGTACTACCATACCGGAGTGGATTTCTATGGTAATGATATTCCTATCTATGCGCCGGCTAGTGGGGTGGTTGTTTTTGCAGAACCTCTATTGATAAGAGGAAATGTGACCTATATTGACCACGGTTGGGGAGTGTATTCAGGATATTTCCATCAATCGGAGATGTTTGTTCAAGAAGGTGACGTTGTTGAACGGGGGCAGGAGATCGGGATTGTTGGAACTACAGGGAGATCCACTGGCCCCCATCTGCATTGGGAGATCTGGGTTGGTGGAGTACCAATTAATCCTCTGGACTGGGTTGACCAGAGTTACCCCTGATCTTCATCATCAGCTTCTTCGGCCAGGCGACCGCTGCGATAATCTTCCAGGCATAGCTGGGCTTCGCCAAGCATCTCCTCCGGCACAAGGATTTCCACCCGGGCCATTCGACCCACACCTAAGCCGTATATCGCTGTTGCAGCTTCGTGTGATAGGACAACTTCGATCTCTTGAGCTTCCAACATTCCCCGGATGATCTCAGCTTCGAGTAAACCTGAAACCGTTTCGGCGACCACAAAATTTTCTGTCATGATGCAATAACCTCTGGGTGTAGTATAATTGCCTTGAACGTCCCCGAGTAGGGCAATCTTTCTTTAATATGGCATCTGTGCTAAGTATTTCTTCTGAATCGTATTGGACCAGTTTCGAGGTCAAAGACGACGATATAGATTTTATCATCAACCTCCTGCTAGAGCGGGAGGTTCCTCTCACGTCTGATGAGATGGCGTCCGCACTGGTTGAGCAGCGTTTAATTCAACTAGAGAAAGAAGCCCAAGAGGCAGAAGAGACGGAACATGCCATTTACATCCCCGCAGAAACTTACAAAGCAGGACAGTTCCTAACATTCTCGCAATTAGAGTTTAAAACAGGTGAGGTTGTTGGTGTGCGCGAGGGCAATAACCCGGACCTTGATTCCTTTTCGGTGATCAAGGTTGCTTTCGCGGGGGACGGGGTAGAGAAAGAATTTGCATCTGAACTGGCGGATCATATTCTGAACAGCCCGCCTGAGCCAGATCCTGAACTCGAGGAGCTGCGTAAGCCGGAAACGATAATGGCCCGCTTTGGGGAATTCATCATCACGGCTTTGGATGAGAGTTTAAACAAGGTAGATGACATCGTCAGTATCGCTGGTAAATGGTTCCCGAGCGCGCTTGTGGCTGAGATCACCGATGGTCACCTAAACCTTGCCGAGGCCGTGCTCGACGTCGAAGCTGGCGGTCCTTTGCCGACAGCGGACCTGCTTGAACATGTTGAACTGCCCGAGTCGCTTTCTACGGGCCTCGCGGAGTTTTCGCTTGATTACGCTCTACAGGAAGATGAACGTTTCGATGAAGTCGGACCAGCCGGTCAGGTTCTCTGGTTTTTACGGCGGCTTGAACCCCCGGAGGTATTGTTTGCACCTCCACGCCTGGAAAGCCAGGATAAAGCCATTGATTCATCCATCCTTACAGATGAGCTGCAAGAACTCATAACGAAGCTGGATGATGAAATGAGTGATCTACAAGCTCCGGACGTCGCGCCGGATGATGTTACCGTCACGCTGATTTTCCCTCACTGGAGAGTGGGAGCACTTCCATTATCGGCTCGCCTTGCACCCCTTTTCCCAACGGCCTATGAGGCGCCAAGAATTCGTTTCGTTCTTATTGATGGGCACAGTGGGGAGAGATTCCCGGGATGGGTTGTGCGTGAGTATGGATATGTCTTCGGTTTGGAAGACTGGTATCGAGAGTATAAGGTCCCAGCGGGAGGGCTTATACGCGTACATCCTGGCGATGTCCCTGGCGAGGTGGTCGTCGAGACGTACGATCGACGCATGCGCAATGATTGGATCCGTACGGTAACGATTGCCGAGAATGGCCAGATAGGGTTCACGATGCTCAAGCAGCCGGTTGGGACGGCCTATGATGATTTGATGGTTATCGGGTTAATTGACACACAGGCACTCGATGAAGTCTGGATGCAATCGCTGCATCAGAAGCACCCTCTCGATCGAACCGTTGCGCATGTATTTCGGGAGTTAGCCAAACTGACGCCACAAAGCGCTGTGCACGCGCAGACGCTTTATGCTGCTGTGAATGTAATCCAAAGGCAGCCGCCGTCAACGATCTTTGCCGAGCTTATTAAGCATCCATATTTCCAACATGTGGGAGATCTTTACTGGCGTTTCGACGCGGAAGCATGGGGTTCGTCGTGACAAAACAAGCATCCTCCATCCTCGCTCGACAGACATTGGATACAAAATATCATATTGATTTTGAGTATTGGGACAAGGCGGATAGGGACCTAAATATTTATCTTCGCAGCCATCTTTGCCCGGAGCATCAGGAAGCGTATGCGGATGTCGAGGCCGATACGCTGGTTGACAGTGTGAATCCAAAAACAGCGGAGGTCACTCGAGTCCTGGGAATTCAACATACGCTGATTTCTCACTGTGCCTTACAGCCGGAGTATTTAACACCGCAAACGACTCTGGTCAATGCCATCTTCCGGGTGTTCTTGTCGAATGGAAATTCACCCCTCACGCCCGAAGAGTTGGGTGAAAGCCTTAACCGCCCCGCACGGACGATCCTGCGTATGCTCTCTGGTGGGAGAGTCTATAAAGGAATTCGGCCTCTGCTTGAGGATTGATCCCCGTCGATCTTTACAATACAATTGAATTCTGCCCCCGTAGCTCAATGGATAGAGCACCGGACTTCTAATCCGACGGTTCCGCGTTCGAATCGCGGCGGGGGCGCCTTCCTTCTCAATACATTGTGCCCCTCGCATGAAATGAGCATACAGCACCTCAAAATAGGAGAATTGCTGTGTGCTCTTTACGTTTAGTACCAAAAGAAAACCACCGGATTCTTGAATCTAAGATTTCATACTTTCACGACAAGCCGCATTACTCTCCCCGAGAACAATTGAATTTTATGAAAGAACTGTCGGGGAACTTATTTCCTTTCTGTCTGAGAGAGAAGTTAACGAGCCAGAGGGCATTACTTCTGCACTGATTAGGGGCTACTTTTCTAGTGTTTCGGAGCGTGGAGTTGCCAATGCAACTGTACACGCCTACGCAAGGGGAACCAGAGCCTTTCTACGCTTTTTATATGAAGAAGGGTATGTCACATACACCTATCCTGGATTCAACTACCAAGTGCAACAACGGGCGAATGATTAAAGAATACTTGATTTGGTGATT
>JAUWDI010000110.1 GCA_030608865.1 Anaerolineales bacterium
ACTTTCCCAATCGATCCTGCCGGAGAGTATTGCTTCTCTCGGATACATAAATGCAACAGTTCTTGGCCGCAATCTTGCTTTAGCCCTGGCCGTGATTGTCGTTCTTTTTTGGAACTTCTTTATTAACCGCATCTGGACATACTCCGACGTTAAATAAACCTTTTCCGTCCACAGCGCTGAAGAGATTTTTCCAAGTGTGTATAATCAGTAGTGAAAATAGTTCCCTATCCACCAGGTTTTGAGAGTCACGCACGATCGCACATACTTGTCTTCATCACCTATATGTAGTTGGTATGGAACGTGCACATACAACACCGGAGAAGTTGATGGCGACTGAAGCCACAAAAAAACCCATACCCATTTATACAACCCCGGGGGACTGGTCTGCATTGCTCGTATTTCCCTACATATTCGACCCCGTTGGTGAATGGATCGGATGGATGTCCCCAGATCGCAACGTATTCGATGTGGATGGCGTTTTCGTTGGCTGGCTATCGGATGAACCTCGTATTCTTAGAAAGCGCATCATCGAAGGAGATCTAATTCGGCGGGAAGTCCCCCCTCACCCCGGCCGGGTCCGACCACCCGCTACCGTCCCCCTCCCCCCGATGATGGCCGAACTTCCCTTTGAAATCATTGATGTTCTCGATGAAGAACCTGAGCGCCTTCACACAACGGACACCGGCGAATTCAAGGAAGATATGGATTGACCGACCCACTGAAATCTCCTATCGATTCAAAATCTGTTCAATCCTCACGAGTAACGCTAAGTCAATTAATGCTTCCGGTTCAGGCTAATCTTCGCGGTGATGTACACGGCGGTTGGATTATGAAGCTCGTTGATGAAGCCGGTGCTCTCTCAGCCATGCGCCATGCACAATGCCGTGTCGTCACCATCGCCATCGATCAGATGGCATTTCATAAACCCATCCGAATTGGTGACCTGGTGATCCTGAATGCGGAGGTGACTTACGTAGGGAAGACATCTATGGAAACCAGGGTTCAGGTTCTCGCAGAAAACCCCATTACTGGAGAGAGAACCTATACCAACACAGCCTACCTGGTTTACGTCGCCCTGGACGAGCAGGGAAATCCTACCCCGGTCCCCAAGCTTATCGCCGAAACCGACACTGAAATAAAGCGAATGTCTGAGGGTGAGAAACGGCAGATCTACCGGCTTTCTCAACGAAAGAGCTCCGAGGAACAGCAGTTGTGACAAGTAAGATTGAAACCCTTACCGACCTTCTAGCTCAAGCGGGTGCGAAACGCTTCCTTGAGACTCCACCGCCAGAAGATATGGGCCTGGCGGAACACCTTCCCTTCCCCTTCCTGGCAATTGTCGCCCAACAAGAGATGAAATTAGCGTTGCTGTTGGCGCTAATTAATCCCAATATTGGTGGTGTGTTACTTGTCGGCCCTCGTGGGACTGGGAAGACAACCGCGGTCAGGAGCCTGTCAGACTTACTCCCCGAGGTCTCTAGAAGTCGCTGTCCATACGGTTGCCTTCCTGAAGATGTCACTTCGGGCGGTATGGACGAGGTCTGTGCGGATTGCGCTCGACGCTACGCCGAGGGTGATCCACTCACCTATATGGATCGCGTTCGGTTAATAGAGCTCCCTCTAAACGCACGACTTGAGGACGTTGTTGGCGGAATCGATGAACGTGCCGCTGTCCAAAAACGGCTGCGTCTAAACCGAGGTATTCTCGCTCGAGCGGATAAAAATATCCTCTATGTTGACGAAGTAAATTTGCTTGATGACGACATTGTTAACGCCGTCCTCGACGCTTCTGCTCAAGGAATTTACACACTCTATCGCGGTACACTCAGCGCGACCTACCGCGCCCGGTTTGTCTTAATTGGGTCAATGAATCCAGAAGAAGGTCGTCTACGTCCACAGATCCTCGATCGTTTTGGCTTGCGCCTGGTTGTGCGTGGTTTGGATGATCCGGAAGAGCGCTTAGAGGCGTATCGCCGCTCCATCGCTCATCGTAGCAACCCCCGTCAGGTGATCGCTGAATACGAAGAGGTCATAATGCAGGTCCGGGAGGAATTGCAATCTGCGAGGGCCGCTCTTCCAAGTGTTCAACTTACAAAAGAGGCACAAGAATTCGGGCTTCATTTGATCGATGACCTGGGAATCCATTCGCTTCGAGCCGAGATTACGCTCTTTGAAGCGGCTCGAGCTCACGCAGTGGCAGACGGACGGGAACAAGCTGAAGCAGATGACGTTGAGAAAATCGCCAAAATGGCACTGCGGTTGCGCAGATCCGGCTTTATCGATGACTACCTTTCCTCTCAAATCGATGAGGAGAAAGAGATAAACCGCTTACTTACCAGGCACTCGAAAGCCGGACCGTCGAAGGGAAAGAAACCAAAGAAGTCAAAGTCAAAATCGAAGTAACTGCAATCCAGGTACCAGGGAATCAAATCGGGCCGGGAAAGCCGGCCCGATTAAATAGATATAGCAGATGATCAGAACTTATTTCATTTTCTCATCGATGTATGTGACTGCTTCCCCAACGGTGGTTATCTTCTGTGCATCTTCATCGGAGATTTCGCCCCCGAATTTCTCCTCAAAGGCCATGATTAACTCAACCAAGTCCAGAGAATCTGCTTCGAGATCCTCACGGAATTTCGCCTCGGGCACTACCTTTTCAGCATCCACACCTAACAGCTCGACAATGATAGTCCTGACATCCTCAATTGTATCTGCCATAGTTCGCCTCCTTTTGTTTCTTTGTGGCAAGTTGCATTGTAATCGAGGCAGCGATGTAGTTGCAAGTTGACATGTGCCTCTTACACTTGCTATGATGGCATTCTCACTGCATGGAACACCTGTCTATGAGTAAAGTTACGCCCACCTCCAGCAGAAAATCAGATCACATCCTCATTAACCTTAATGAGGATGTTCAATCCGGTTTGAGAACGGGTCTTGAGTGTTACCATTTTATCCACAACGCACTCCCTGAGATTGATCTTTCAGAGATCGATTTACGTACGACTTTCATGGCGAAGCATTTAGACTCGCCACTGTTGATCTCCTCCATGACCGGAGGTACAAAGCAAGCTGATAAAATCAATATTTCTCTGGCTGAGGCAGCGCAGGAGAAAGGGATAGCAATGGGAGCAGGCTCCCAACGCGCCGTGATCGAAGAACCTGCCCTCGCAACAGGGTTGAATCTACGACATTATGCCCCTGACATCCTCCTCTTCGCGAATCTCGGTGCAGTTCAATTGAATTACGGGTATGGCATTTCCGAATGTGAGCGAGCTGTCGAGATGCTAGAGGCAGATGCTCTGATTTTGCACCTTAACCCACTGCAGGAAGCCCTGCAGCCGGAGGGAGACACTCGTTTCGCTGGCCTTCTAAACAAGATCAGCGAGATATGTCAAAAGTTACCGGTGCCCGTCATCATTAAAGAAGTTGGATGGGGACTTTCAAAAGAGGCTGCATTGCGGTTGGTGGAAGTAGGCGTCACCGCGATCGACGTTGCCGGGGCTGGCGGAACTTCGTGGTCTCAAGTCGAGATGCATCGTGCAAAATCACCCGAGAGGGCTGCTGTCGCCGCCGCCTTTATCGACTGGGGAATTCCTACAGCGGATGCAATCATTGAAGTTCGCGAATCACTTCCAGATATTCCATTGATCGCTTCAGGGGGACTTAGAAGCGGAGTTGATGTCGCAAAGTGTCTTGCCCTTGGCGCCGACCTTGGCGGCATGGCCGGGCCGCTGCTCAAGGCAGCGTCCAAGTCCACCGATGCAGTAATTGCGCATATCGATCAAATCGTAGCGCAGATTCGAATAAGTATGTTCGCATCCGGAGCACAAGAGATTCAAGCCCTGCGTTCCACTAAACTGTGGAAGGAGTCTAGAACGTGAATACCGAGCCGGGCGTGTACATCGAGGCGATGCAAACCAAGATCGATGCACAATTGAGGACCTCGCTCTCTCACCTGGAATCCAAAAGCACGGCTCTCCTCGTTCAAATGGTATGCCACCATCTTGGTTGGATTAAACCGGAAGCAAACCAGGGAAAACGTCTCCGACCTTTACTCACACTCCTTTGCTGCGATGCCGCTGGCGGCCCATGGCAATCCGCCCTCCCAGCTGCCGGTGCGATCGAGTGGATACATAACTTCTCGCTCATACATGACGATATCGAAGATAGAAGTGAAACACGCAGAGGCCGTGAGACGGTGTGGAAACGTTGGGGGATCGCTCAAGCGACGAACACCGGAGACGCGTTATTCGCATTAGCACACCTTCTAACACATGAACTGCATGAGCAAGGACACGACTCAGCGACCATCCTCTCGATCCAGAAACAACTTGATAAGGCATGCCTGGATTTAACTGTCGGCCAGCATCTAGATCTGAAATTCGAAGAGACTGACAGTGTAACTGAGGATGAATATGTGGAGATGAT
>JAUWDI010000123.1 GCA_030608865.1 Anaerolineales bacterium
ATCGCGCAGCTGGTCACCTGGGGATTGCTGGATGTAACCTGGGGATTGCTGAATATCGGTACAGCAGTCTACTTCATGTTAGTGATCAATTGGCAATTGGCTTTGATCGTCCTCATGATGATCCCCATCCTCATCATTATCGCAGCGCAATTCAAGAAAAAGATTCTTCTCCAATTTCGTCTTGTCCGAAAAATTAACTCCAAGATAACCGGCGCCTACAATGAGCAAATTGCGGGTGTTCGGGTGATCAAAGCACTCAACCGTGAAGTGAAGAGTCTTGACGAATTCAGTGAGCTCACAAGCGAGATGTACAACGCAAGCTATCGCGCCGCCTGGCTCTCGGCTTTGTTCCTTCCTACTGTTCAATTCGTAAGTGCGCTTGCCATCGGAGCGGTCGCCTGGTACGGCGGCCTTCAAGTGCCGCTAGGCGGAATCACAATCGGTGGTATTCAGGCCTTTATCGCCTACATCACCTTCATGATGTGGCCGATCCAGGATTTAGCCAGGGTTTACGCAGAAATGCAGCACGCGATCGCTTCCGCCGAGCGCGTCTTTTCGCTCACCGATTCGACCCCAGAAGTGCAAGATAAACCGGACGCGTTCGATCCCGGTACTATCCAGGGGGATATCTCCTTCGAGGACGTTGATTTCTTCTATGAAAAAGATGCGCTCGTCCTTGAGAATTTCAACTTCAATGTTCGCAGAGGGGAGACCATCGCCCTTGTTGGTCCAACTGGCGGCGGTAAGAGCACTATCGTAAATCTCGTCAGCCGCTTCTACGAGCCTAGTAAAGGAAGAATCACCATCGGCGGCCAAGATTACACAGATTTCTCTCTACACGCCATTCACTCCCGCATTGGCATGGTTCTGCAAACCCCCCACCTCTTCTCTGGAACTGTTCGTGAAAACTTGCGCTATGGGCGCTTAGATGCCAGCGCTGAGGAGATACAGAATGCGGCAGAGATCGCTGGCGCACACGACTTTATTACCAAGTTGGAGAAAGGCTACGATACCGAAGTTGGCGAAGGCGGCATCTTACTGTCCGTTGGACAGAAGCAGCTCATCAGCCTGGCCAGGGCCTTGCTCGCCGATCCTGAGATCTTCATCATGGACGAAGCAACAAGCTCTGTCGACACGCTCACTGAAGCACTCATCCAGCAAGGCATGGCTGCGCTCACGGATGAGAGAACCAGCTTCATCATCGCTCACCGCCTCTCCACCATCAAACGCGCCGACCGCATCCTTGTGATCGAAAACGGCAAGATCCTTGAGATGGGCACGCACGCTGAATTGCTGGATGATAAAGGGCATTACTACAAGCTCTATACCGAGCAATTCCGCCGGCAGCTCGAAGAAGAACTGGACCCATTCCAACAAAACTAAAAACCTGCAGTGGGTCCTCGCTACGACAATGACTTGAATAACTCTGCGCTAACAATGTCATTTCGAGCGCAGCGATAAATCCCTGCGATCTCACTCTTGCTAGCTCCACCTTTGTATAAGAAGGGAGCTTTCCTTATGCTCACGCACACTGCATTGATTCGTCCCAGGGATTTCTCGTCACTTCAATCACTTTCCCCGACAAAACCGGGGACTTCGCGCTTCCTCCGTTCCTCGAAAGACACGGAGAAGGAATCGGCCTCGCCTATGTCGTATCGAGAAGGCCAAAAGGCTGCACAGGTGATTAAGTCATATGCGCTCACAATTACGAGGAGCCCTATAAACAAAAGCCGCCTGGAACATTCCAGGCGGCTAGCGGGGATGACGGGATTCGAACCCGCGATCTCTGCCTTGACAGGGCAGCGTGTTAAGCCGCTACACTACACCCCCGTAGTAAAGAAAAGTATAACGCAAGCCGCGGACTTCGGTCAAGATATATCCATCATTCAAAGAATCCAAGGTTGATTTGTGCAGGTTTCTTGGTTGACATATTCAAACCCTGGTTGAAGGGCATTATCAGGTAGCGTATAATCCTTTTTTGAAGCGGAGGTTTAATGGCAGGCAAGAAGGCGACCAAGGGGAAAACAAGCAGCATGACCAGCGCTGAGATCCGGCAATCGTTCCTCGACTTCTTCGAGGCGCGTGGCCATACAATTGTGCCCTCGATGTCACTCGTCCCCGGCGGCGACCAAACGCTCCTCTTCACTAATTCAGGAATGGTTCAGTTTAAGGATGTCTTTCTGGGAACAGGGAAACGCCCTTACACCCGCGTTGCCGACTCACAGAAATGCATGCGTGTTGCCGGAAAACATAATGACCTGGACGATGTTGGCCGGGACGACACCCACCATACATTCTTTGAAATGCTAGGGAATTGGTCTTTTGGAGATTATTACAAAAAGGAAGCGATCGAATGGGCTTGGGAACTCCTGACAGTTGAATGGGGTCTCCCAGGCGACAAGCTCTGGGCTACTTGCTTCGAGGACGAATTGGGCGAAATTCCTCGCGATGATGAAGCCGCTGAATTTTGGCGCCAGCAGCCAGGTTTTAACCCTGAGCATCTACTCTTCTTTGGTCGTGAAGAGAATTTTTGGGAGATGGCAGATACAGGTCCAGTTGGCCCGGATAGCGAGATCTTTTTAGACCGCGGGCAGAAGTATTGCGAAAAGAGAGACGAACCAGACCATGTCTGCCAGGTAAATGGCGACTGCCAACGCTTCATAGAGCTTTGGAATCTGGTCTTTATCCAGTACAACCGATCAAGCCCGACCGATATAAAACCGCTCCCTGCAAAGCATGTGGATACTGGCTTAGGTTTTGACCGCGTCGTCTCCGTAATCCAGGATGTGGACTCCAACTACCGAACCGACTTATTCACACCACTTATGGATACTGTCCAAGAACTCGCTGGCCACACTGAAGCCGATCGCGAGACCCACTTTACACCCTACCGCGTCATCGCCGACCATTCACGCGCAGCGACATTTCTCATCGCTGATGGAGTGGTTCCTGGGAACATCGGACGTAATTACGTCTGCCGGATGATCATCCGACGAGCAAGCCGCTTCGGTTCGATGATCGGTTTGGGCGAGCCCTTCCTGGCAAAAGTAGCCGAAACGGTCATCGAGCATTATGGTGACGCGTATCCAGAATTAGTCCGCAACCGCAAGGCGATACTTCAAACTGTGACCGATGAAGAGCGGCGCTTCCAGCACACGATAGATATCGGCATCAATTATCTTTCAGATATTGTGCAAGCAACACTTTCCTCAAAGGAAAAGGTTATCTCCGGCGATCAAGCTTTCGATCTATACGCGACGTATGGCCTCCCCTTCGAAATCACGCGTGACATCGCCCGCGAGAGCAATCTTGACGTGGAGGAAGAAGGTTTCAGGATGGCGATGGAAACTCACCGCATCGCCTCAAGCGCAGGAGGCACACTCGGCGAATTGGTTGATGATGACGTCGAATTCTATCAGCAGCTTCTCGCTGACCTTCAGAAAGATGGACAACTAAGTGAAAACGGGGTTAAGTACGACCCCTATTCCAGCTTTTCCGCCCGGGGCGATGTTCTTGCGATTATCAAAAGCGGCCAAACGGTTAGCTCAGCATCTGCGGGCGAATCTATTGGTGTGATCTTGCCCAGTACACCCTTCTACGTTGAAGCAGGAGGCCAGGTCTCGGACACCGGTGTTCTCCAATCTACAAATGGCGATAACTGGGAGATGAGCGTTATGGGCACGCGGCAGCCAGTTGATGGCTTAATCATCCACTTCGGTGAAGTCAGCACAGGTAAGCTCAAGCCCGGAGCTCCCGCTAAAGCTTACCTCGATAAGCAACGGCGTCTGGATATCATGCGCAACCATACTGCGACGCACTTACTGCATGCCGCTCTTCGCCAAGTCCTCGGTGAACACGTGCGGCAAGCAGGTTCTCTTGTCGCTCCCGATCGACTGCGTTTTGATTTCACACATCCACAAGCGATGACGCCCGATGAAATCGAAAAAGTCGAAGGGTGGGTTAACGAGGCAATCCTCGAAAATCACGCGCTCACAATCACCCACCAACCCAGAGAAGAGGCCATCGAGGAAGGTGCGATGGCGCTCTTCGGTGAAACGTACGGCGATACTGTCCGCTCGGTGAGTATCGGCATGGATAAGCGCATCTCATTTGAGCTCTGCGCCGGCA
>JAUWDI010000163.1 GCA_030608865.1 Anaerolineales bacterium
TTCGCTGGACTGCGCCCCATACGCCAATTCCCATCATCTTCGTTGTAGGTGATCTCAAACACCTGCTCTCCAGAGGTCATAACCAGGAAGTGTCGCGACTGCCCCTCCCGCCACTGCCGTCCCAGCGCAAGAACTGCGAAACGGCGCTCCTCCCAAACGAACACTAAAGGGATAATCTCACCATCACCCTGGAAGCGCGCCTCCACGTGAATTACATGATTATGCTATTGATGGTCATGTTGACACCGGTAGAGACGTTGCATGCAACGTCTCTACGATGATGTGCCTAGTATTCATTTAATCTTCAATTCTTAAACGTCGATGTCTAATCTCAAGGGCTATTGTTTACACAGCCTGTCGACTGCGCTCGAAATTCGCTGGGCTGCGCCCCATACGCCAATTCCCATCATCTTCGTTGTAGGTGATCTCAAACACCTGCTCTCCAGAGGTCATAACCAGGAAGTGATGCGACAGGCCCTCCCGCCACTGCCTTCCCAACGCAAGAACAGCGAAGCGGCGCTCCTCCCAAACGAACACTAAAGGGAGAATCTCACCATCACCCTGGAAGCGCGCCTCCACGTGTATTACATCACTCAATATTCATCTCCAGAACCTTGAGCAACAGGGCCAGCGCCCCGATTGCGGACGCTGTTTTGTTACCCTCCCGGTCGCCATCCCACACATTGCGCTCCATCCAAAAACCGTCGCGCGCGCTTACGGCTGCCCAGGTTAGCCCGACTGGTTTATTCACCATCCCTCCCCCAGGTCCGGCGATTCCCGTGACTGACAATCCAATATCTGCACCGAGCGCACTGCGTGCTCCACGCGCCATCTCCCGGGCGGTTTGCTCGCTGACCGCGCCGAACTCGTAGAGCGTTTTATGACGAACACCCAGCAGCCGCTCCTTCGCTCCATAGGCGTAAGCCACGACCCCGCCGCGAAAGTACTCCGATGAGCCGGGCACATTCGTAAGCAGGTGCCCGACTAACCCCCCGGTGCAGGATTCGGCCACTGCAAGCGTCAGTCCTTTCTCGGCCAGTAATTTCCCCACTTTTACCTCAATCTTCTCTTCCATAGCTCCAATGCTCCCGTCGTTTTCAATAAACACAACGTCACCGCATTTTGCTGTTTCATCTCTTTGCGGTACCGGTATTATACCTTCCTGGTTGACAGAGGGTTCTGGCTGGCGTATCCTCCCTCGCGCCATGGAGACGCTCCCTAATCTCTTCTCTTCACGCCCTATTTGGACCGTTGGCGATCTTACGCTCTACATCAGGCAAGTGCTGGAGAGCGATTATCGCTTGCAGGATATGTGGGTCACCGGAGAGGTCTCCAACGTCTCCCGACCTTCTTCAGGTCACTTATATTTCACCCTCCGTGATGAAAACGCTTCGCTTCGTTGCGTGATGTGGCGGCCGCGAGTTGCGCATCAAACGCACATCCCTCGAGATGGCGAAATGCTGGATGTTCTTGGGTATATCAGCGTCTACGAGGCTGGCGGCCAATATCAACTTTACGCCGAAAGCCTGCGGCCGGCCGGTGAGGGTGCCCGTTTTGCTGAATTTCTAGAGTTAAAAGCTCGTCTCGAGGCGGAGGGTTTATTTGACCCGGAGCGTAAGCAGCCGCTCCCGGAGTGGCCAAAAATCATAGGCGTGGTCACATCTCCTACAGCTGCGGCGCTGCGTGATGTCGTGAACGTACTGCGCCGCCGTTTCCCACTCGTCACCTTGCTTTTATCGCCAACTCCAGTGCAAGGGGACGACGCGCCGGCCGGCATCGTTAATGCCTTGGAATCGCTCAATCAGGATGGCCGGTCCGACGTGCTTTTGCTCGTACGCGGCGGTGGTTCCATGGAGGATCTTTGGACCTTTAACCACGAGGATGTTGTGCGTGCCGTTGCTCACTCCATGGTTCCCGTTGTCACCGGCGTTGGTCACGAGACGGATGTCATCCTGGCCGATTTCGCCGCTGACGTGCGTGCACCAACGCCATCTGCCGCCGCGGAGGTCTCCACACCAGACCGGGCGATTTTGCGTGAAGACCTCGCTTTCCAACGTTCTGATCTCAATCAGTTGTTCCGCGAGCACCTTCGCTTGCTTCGCCAGTCGCTCGACATGTGGTCTGCCCGCCTGAAGTTGGCCTCCCCACGCGCTCACATCGCCAGCAAACAGCAAAGACTCGATGAACTCACATCCCGCGCCAGAACAGCAATCCAACACAGAACGGATCTCTTTCGGGCTGCGATCACAGGCTTAGAGACAACCTTACGCGCCGTTGGTCCGAGCACCGTTCTCGCCCGGGGTTATGCCGTCGTTACGCTGGCAAAGAACGGCCAGGTAATCCGCTCTGTCACACAGGTCAGGGACGGAGACCCTTTGCAGATCCAGGTGCATGATGGGACCTTCGCCGCAGAGGCCCAAGACCAACTTGATGAATAAGTGTTAGATTAGAAAGAGGGGCTAAGGCTGCAATGTCGCCGCCCTGGATCAAACTCTACAAGACCCATACCCGCCGTTCTTCAGGCGAGGAGGAGAAATGCCAAAGAAAAAAGCGATTGATAAGATGAGTTACGAAGAAGCATTTATGGAGTTACAGTCGGTCGTAGAGACAATGGAGAGCGGCGAATTGCCGTTAAAGGATTCCCTTGCTCATTTTGAGCGCGGCCAGGCTCTAAGCGTCCGCTGCGGCGAGCTCTTGGAGGAAGCCCAGTTAAGGCTGCGGCAGCTCACAGAGGACGAATCCGGCGAACTCATCGAAACCGACCTGGAACTCGGGGACCTGTAATTGAATCTTCTGGAGATCTTTCAGAATCAAGTCTTAATCAGCGCATTGCTGGCATGGAGCGGCGCACAGGGTTTCAAGTTAGCGATCGAGTACAAACGCACTCGTTCTTGGGATTGGTCCCTGCTGCTGCGCGCCGGAGGTATGCCCTCATCGCACTCCGCACTCGTTACTGCAACCGCACACGGCATCGGGCTCACCAGCGGTTTTGATACACCCATCTTCGCCATGTCTGTCGCCCTGGCGATGATCGTGATATACGACGCAACCGGCATCCGGCGTCAGGCCGGCCAACACGCCAAAATTATAAACGCCATCATTAAGGATTTTATCGAGGGACATCCTGCCCGCAGCCAGGAGAAGCTCCGGGAGGTTTTGGGTCATTCACCTATGGAGGCTTTTATCGGTGCTGTGTTGGGGGTAGTAGTCGCTCAGATTGTCTATTTATTATGGGGGTCATAACCACCGGCTTATAACCAT
>JAUWDI010000166.1 GCA_030608865.1 Anaerolineales bacterium
CCTACCCTGGTTGGCGAGTGCTCGTCGACGGAGAACCATCTCCGCTTATCACGGTGAATGGCTTGTTTCGATCCGTTGAATTAAGTTCAGGAGAACACGAAGTCATCTTCCAGTTCTATCCGACAACCCTCATCATTGGGATCGCGATTTCCGGCTTTGGGTACCTTTTCCTGCTATATCTATGGCTTAGACGATGAAGAGACAAGAACGGCTCTGGTGCTTATGGTATGGGGTGATCCTGGCCGGGATCACAACGCTTCCTTATCTAATAGGGATGGCTGTTCAGGGGGATGAATGGCTTTTCACAGGTTTTGTCTTCGGTGTTGAAGATGGGAATTCCTACATCGCAAAAATGCTCCTGGGTCATACAGGGGATTGGTTATTCCGCACCCCGTATAGCACTGAAATCCAAAATGGCGTACTTGCCTTTCTACCTTACTTGCTGCTTGGAAAATTGGCTGCCCCTCCTGAAGTGCACCTTCAACTCGTCGTGCTGTTTCACATCTTTCGGGTGGTCTGCATACCCTTCACCGTGTGGGTGATCTACCAATTTATCAGCATTTATATCGAGGATCTCCGCTGGCGGAGGTGGGCAACGATCCTGGCGACGATCGGCGGCGGATTGGGGTGGCTTATCCTCGCAATGGGCGGGAGCGGTTGGCTGGGGAGTCTGCCGCTGGATTGGATCTCACCTGAATCGTTCGGGTTTCTCGCGATTTACGGATTACCGCACCTTGTCCTCGCCCGCGGGCTGCTATTCCTGACGATGGTTCTTTTCCTGCGCGCCGAAGACAACCCAAAATGGGCATGGCTTGCTGGATGCGTTATTTTGCTGCTGCTTCTGGTCCAGCCTTTATCCGTGCTCACGCTCGTCGCAGTGATCGGAGCGTATAACCTTCTGGTCCTTGTTCATAGTTTGCTGCAGAGAGAACCACAGATCTACCGGCCTCTCTTTTTCAACACTTTACGAATGATGGTTCCAACGCTGCCGTTATTCGCTTACTTCGTAGTTTCCTTCTCGACCGACCCTTTTTTGACGGCGTGGACAGGACAGAACCAGATTCTCTCACCCCATCCAGTTCATTATCTCCTGGCGTATGGCTTGATGATCCCATTCCTGGTTGTCCCTTTCCGCAAGAGAGTATGGAAAACCCGCCCTCAATGGTTCCTGCCGATTGGATGGCTGACTGCAGGGCTATTGCTGGCATACTTCCCCTATAATCTGCAGCGACGCCTCCCTGAGGGGATCTGGGTGGCGATTGTTACGCTTGCCGCGCTGGGGATGGCGGAGCTGTGGCAACGCCGCCCATGGGGCAAGATGTTCGTGCGTTTCTCCATTGCGTGTGCCCTTATTTCAAGCGCTCTTCTCCTGCTTGGCGGCCTGCAAGCTGCCGCCAGACCAGATCTGCCCATGTTTAGACCCGATGGGGAGGTTAGCGCCTTCCAGGAATTGGAGAGGATCTCGCCGCTGAACAGCATCGTTTTGGCATCCTATAACACTGGAAATGCGCTGCCGGCGTGGGTCTCCGTGAGGGTTCTTGTTGGGCATGGCCCGGAAAGTGCCAACCTGGAAGAGAACTTACCTGTAGTTTCGGCGTTTTTCGACGAGGGGTGGAACGCGAATCAGCGCGAGAATTTCTTGGAAGAGAAACAGGTTGATTTCATCTTCTATGGACCTTTCGAGAGGGAGTTGGGGGAGTGGGATCCTGATTCAATGTCCGCGTTGACTCTTCGTTACGACGAGAACGGATATCGTATTTACGAGGTTTCATTATCACCGTGAAAATCCAGCGGAATCATCTCGTTTGGATATTGATCGCCATCGGACCGATCCTGCTCTTTGGACCGATGCTTGTCAAAGGTGAAGTCCTGTACTGGGGCACACCGATGCTCCAGTTCGTCCCGTGGCATCAGTTTGCGCTTGAGGTGCTCAAATCGGGCCA
This sequence comes from Anaerolineales bacterium, assembly GCA_030608865.1. The sequence goes on from JAUWDI010000166.1 coordinate 1,944, forward strand.
CCTTCCACTCTGGAATCCACTGCTCGGGATGGGTGCTCCGCTGCTCGCGAATTATCAGTCCGCTTTACTTTACCCGCCGAATTTAACCCTCTTCTTCTTCGGACCGGCGTACGGGCATGGCATTCTCGTTACGCTTCATCTGATTTGGGCGGGGATTGGGATGGCTCTGCTCGTGCGCAGGCTTGGCTTGGGAAGCCTTTCTCAGCTCATCGCCGGCTTGAGTTACAGCCTCTCGGGCTACCTGGTTGCCAGGACCTGGTTCATCAGCATTAATCACGCTGCGGCATGGCTGCCCTGGATCATCTTCGCCACGGATAGATTATTTGACTCTGCCTCGCGCAGGAATTTCCGTCAAATTTATTCTTCGGTCTTTCTTTTAGCGGTTACCTTTAGTTTCCAGTGGTTGGCTGGACATGCCCAAACGGCCTGGTACAGCTTATGTCTGAGTGCGGCCTGGCTTATCTGGCGTGCGATTTCTCTTGATACCTGGCGAGATCGACTTCGAACTGCGTCTGCGTACATATTGGCTGGAGTCATGGGTTTCGTATTAACTGCTGCTCAATTGTTTCCAACTCTGGAATATTTAATGAATACGGCGCGGGCGACGACCGTGGACCCTGAATTGGCGATGACGTACTCGTTTTGGCCGTGGCGCGCTCTCGGCCTCCTGCTGCCTGACCTATTCGGGAATCCCTCCAGGGGGAATTACTGGGGGTATGCGAATTTCTGGGAAGATGCGATCTATATTGGCATCATCACGCTAATTTTCGCGATACTCGGGATCGTGTCTAGCCTGCGAGGCAAGGGTTTACGTCCCACTTTGGGGATGTTTCTCACTTTTATTTCCGTTATGACCGTGATCCTCGCCTTGGGCGTGAATACGCCTGTCTTCCCATTCCTCTTTGATCATGTACCTACCTTTGACTTGTTTCATGCACCTGCCCGCTGGATGCTACTCCTGGTTTTCTCACTCGCCCTCCTGGCTGCGATGGGTGCGGACCAATGGCGAACGCCTTCTGGAAGAGCGCTCTACTGGATCCGTCTTGGGACAGCGGGTGCGGCAGTTGTGGGTCTGGCGGGATATTTTGGAGCACGCTGGTTAGGAGGCGTCGAGCCTACTTTTGTTCGTGCCCTTGCGATTGCGGGTGTCGGCCTGGCAGTTGCCGGAGCGCTTACGCTCTTCGTCGATAAAT
>JAUWDI010000028.1 GCA_030608865.1 Anaerolineales bacterium
GGGCAGGTGCCATGTATTGCGCTGCGGTTTGAGGATCCTGAGTCAAGTTCGGTCCATACTGCAGAACATACTCAGTACATGAGCGAACCCAGGTCCAGTAATTCTCACGCGGGAGCAAGATCACTTGGTGTTCCATACTCAGTTATTAAACCCCATGCCTTTTGATTTCATCGAAACGAAGCGGTTTTTTCCAATTACGAGATGATCAAGCACCTCAATGTCGAGAAGCTTACCGGCATCCACAATTGCCCGGGTTACAGCGACATCTTCAGGGCTGGGTGTTGGGTCACCACTCGGATGGTTATGGGCAACGATGATTGCAGCAGCATTCCGCCGCACTGCTTCCCGAAAGACCTCACCAACTCTGATGACTGAACTGTTAAGCGACCCTCGATAAACATCTTCAACCTTAAGGACTTGATTTCGTGTATCTAATAGCAGGACGCGTAAGTGCTCCTGCTCTAATGCTCCCATTTCATAAAGAACGAGATTGGCAGCATCCTGCGGTGACTGGATACGCGGTTTATCCTCTTGGTTCACAGTCGCAAACCTGCGTCCTAACTCAACCGCTGCTTGTATTTGCGTGGCCTTGGCAAACCCGATTCCCCGCTTATTCTCAAGTTCAGGAAGCGAGATGCGATGTAATCCGGCAAGGCCTCCGACTTCCATCAATAGGGTCTGCGCTAGCTGAACAGCGTTCATCCCTTTGATACCCGTTCTTAGCATGATGGCCAGTAATTCTGCATTGGATAGCGCTCCCGGGCCTAAAGCAGCGAGCCGTTCACGTGGGCGATCACCAGAGTCAAGATCCATAATCCGGTAACCCAACTGTTTATCCCCCATATCACACCCCCATTCAGTGCAAATTGCGTGCCGAAGCCGATGACTGCGACTATACTTCAGTGGAATCTCGCTGTCAAAGTGGCCCAGAATTTGCATCGCCACGTGTAAACTGCATGCTATAATGCCGCTCGTCAGGAGTGCCCATGCTGGACATTTTCGGAATCGCCTCATTAGGAATATTCTTTACATATCTCACGGCCTTTTTCGGCGCCTTCTTGGCTGCTTTGTGGCTGAGCCTGATTTTTTGGACGCTCAGGGATATCCGTTCCAGGTCCAACGACAAACTTGTACACATTCTCACGGTGATCTTGGTAGCCCTCTTGAATCTACCTGGACTTATCATCTACCTCATCATCCGCCCATCCCTAACGCTCACTGAGGAGTACCAGCTTACGCTCGAAGAAGAAGCGCTCCTTTCGCAAGTTGAGGAGCGTTTGTTGTGCCCAGGATGTGGAAGTCATACGGAAAATAATTGGCAGGTCTGCGCTCATTGCCACACTCGACTCCGAAAAGTATGCCGTCAGTGTGGCCAGCTTCTGCAGCTGCCCTGGCAGATTTGTCCTCACTGTGCAACACCTGTGCCGGGGTCTTCTTCTGAAGCTCAATCAGCAGATATCCCAACCAGAACAGACTAGCATCGAACCTGTACCTCTCGGAAATAAATAAAACTGGCGAATAAAAATCGCCAGTTTCTTCTTTATTGACTGTCCGCTATCATATACGCTACTTTTAGCTGGTAACTCCCAAGCAGGACCATCCTGCGTACTTCGCACTATCTCCGAGCTCGTCCTCTATACGAAGAAGTTGGTTGTACTTCGCAACGCGATCGGATCGTGCAGGAGCACCCGTCTTTATTTGTCCCATGTGAATGGCGACGGAGAGGTCGGCAATTGTGGCATCTTCAGTTTCTCCTGAGCGATGAGATGTCACGGCTCTCCAACCTGCTTCGCGGCAAACCTGAACAGCTTCTAGTGTTTCTGTCAGCGTGCCAATTTGGTTAACTTTTACCAACAGTGAATTGCAGGCCTTTAATTCAACCCCTTTTCTTACCCGCTCGGGATTTGTTACAAGTAAATCATCACCAACGATTTGGATTTTATCGCCCATCTTCGCCGTCATTAATTGCCAGCTATCCCAGTCGTCTTGTGCAAGTCCGTCTTCAATGGATACGATTGGATATTGATTGACCCATGATTCCCAGAATTCAACCAATTCCTCACCGCTAAGCTCTTTCCCCTCACTGCGAAGCTGGTACACCCCTCGCTCGACATCGTAAAACTCGGATGCTGCCGGATCTAGCGCAATCGATACCTGTTCTCCGGTTTTATAACCAGCCTTCTCAATGGCCACCAAGATGAGTTCTACTGCTTCAGCATTTGATTTTAATGCCGGCGCAAACCCTCCTTCATCACCTACAAGCGCGGTGTATCCTTTCTCCCTCAGCACTGCTTTAAGTTCCTGGTAGATCTCCGCACCCCACCGCAAACCTTCGGAGAACGATTCCGCCCCCAGCGGCATGATCATGAACTCCTGTGCATCTGTCGACTGCCATCCAGTATGCGCCCCGCCGTTTAATATATTTAGCATGGGCACAGGCAAGAGATGCGCGCTCACTCCGCCAATATACCGGTAGAGAGGAAGCTGGAGAGAATTTGCTGCAGCTTTAGCTACCGCCAAACTCACGCCAAGTATGGCATTGGCGCCTAATCGTGATTTGTTCTCTGTTCCGTCGACTTCTATCATGGTTAGATCGATCGCCCGCTGTTCTATTGCATCCCACCCCAGAAAAAGTTCCGCAAGTTCCGTATTTACATTCTCCACCGCTTTTAGTACGCCCTTACCGCCAAAACGAGACTTATCCCCATCCCTCATTTCAAGCGCTTCATGAACACCTGTCGATGCACCTGATGGGACAATCACGCGGCCCCAGCTGCCATCAAAAAGTGAAACCTCAACCTCGACCGTTGGATTCCCTCGAGAATCAAGCACTTCTCGCCCATGGATCGTTTCAATAGTTGTCTGCATCGAAATAAGCCTCCTATGATTTCGTTCCTCAATTATAAACCTTATCCCTCTTTCCGAGATCACATCTTGATCTCCTTTACAAAACCCTCGTGATAGAATCCTTCCATGACTCCACAAAACAAGACAGTTGCTATTGCAATGAGTGGAGGTGTCGATAGCTCGGTTGCGGCTGCCCTTCTTATTGAACAAGGATTCACTGTCTTCGGCATAATGCTCCGTCTATGGTCTGCTGGACCAGATACAAGCAACCGTTGTTGCTCGCCGGAAGATGTCGCACTTGCAGAGCGAGTGGCTCGTCAGCTCGATATACCCTTCCGTACACTAGATGTCAAAGACCTTTTCAAACAGGAAATTGTAGATCCATTTATTGATGACTATGCGCAAGGTAGAACACCGAACCCCTGTATGCGTTGTAATCGATTAATCCGCTGGGGTTTCCTTCTAGAAAGCGTCCTCGAAATGGGCGCAAGTCACCTCGCAACGGGTCACTACGCACGGATACACCAAAGGGGAGATCGCTACCATTTATTCCGGGCGAAGGACAAAAACAAGGATCAAACCTACGTTCTAAGCGTTCTGCAGCAACATGAACTTGCCCGCACGATGTTCCCCCTGGGCGAACTCTCCAAAAGGAAAGTTCGGGAACAAGCTGCAAGACTTAATCTTCCGGTCGCTGACCGGGCCGAGAGCCAGGACCTATGTTTCGTGGGCGATCAGGATTATCGAGAATTCCTTTCCGACCAGGGAATTCAGCTATCCCCCCCGGGTCCCATTCTCGACGAGAATGGCGAAATTCTCGGTCAGCATTCAGGTTTAGCAAATTACACAATCGGTCAGCGCAAAGGCATCGGAGTATCGAAATCGGTTCCACTCTATGTATTAAACAAGAATATGCAGGATAATGTTCTCATCGTCGGTCCCAAGGATAGGCTCGGCCGGACGAGCTTCACTATTGGCCAGTCAAATTGGATTTCTGGCTCTCCACCTAAAAACGGCAGCCCCATACGTGTACGAGTACGATATAAGGCTGAGGAAGTCGGAGCAACCCTTCATGCCTTTGATCATGCTAATGCCGAAATCCAACTTCTTAAACCGCTCCCCGATGTAACTCCCGGGCAGTACGCAGTGTTTTACGAGGGGGAAGAATGCTTAGGAGGAGGGATAATCCTTCCGTGACTCTTCATGGTTTTATCCTCGGTTTGACCATCGCCTCGGCTTGTGCCTTCCTTTTCCACATCCTTCGCGGCGGCAGTCTCAAACGTCTCGCAATCTATACATTATCTGCATGGATCGGATTCTTTTCAGGTCACTTGCTTGGCGAAATTATCAATTGGCAATTGCTAAGACTAGGCTCTATCAACCTGTTCCCGGCGCTTCTGGGAACGATACTGAGCCTTGTTCTAACTGCGGTCCTGATCAAACCAAATTCGCGCTCAAAAAATAAGTCCCGCCGCCGTCGCTAGACACAAATCCAGCGATTATGTGTATGTTATAATTTGCCGATGACCGAAATAGAGACTATCACGCCGTCAAATGACACACCTCCGCCCGGCGATACCGTCCCTTCGGGCGATAAGATTCCCACGTTATGGATCGTACTGGGAGTGGTGATTGTTCTTTTGCTTATCGCAGGAATAATCTTCGCTGTCAACGTAATGATCAATAACCCCGCACAGACTGAAACTTTTCGCGACATTATGATAATTTTTATGGCCTTCGTATTTCTATTCATCGGCCTGGCTCTTATCATCCTGCTTGTTCAGCTAGCCCGCCTGACGAACCTTCTTCAATACGAGATCAGACCGATACTCGAGGCCACAAACGAGACAGTTGGTTCATTGCGCGGAACTACTCAATTTCTCAGCGATAACCTTGTAGCACCTGTTGTCAAAGCGAACAGCTCGTTCGCGGCGCTAAGACGCGCAATCGAGTTGTTTGGCTTTAGCCGCCCTAAGTAAATTTGAATAAAGACATTAGCAAAAGGAGAACAGATTATGTCAGATAACAACAGTGATTTCGGTGCCTTCGTCTCAGGCTTTTTAATTGGTGGTCTGGTTGGCGCGGCAGTCTCTCTGCTTTTCGCCCCGCAGTCTGGAGAGGAAACCCGAACCTTAATCTATGACAAGGGCATTGAGTTAAAGGATCAAGCCGGAGGGGTCATGGATGATACGCGTGTTCGTGCGGAAGAACTCGCCAAGGAAGCAAAATATTTAGCAGAGGATCTTCAGAAACGAGGCAAGAGTGTCGCCGAAGGCCAGAAGAAGGTATCCACGAAAGATGTTAAACCTGAGAAGAAAGAAGACACTGCGAAGAAAGCTGCTGCACCCAAGAAGAAAGACGACACTGCGAAAAAATAACTTCATCAGGTACTCTGTAAATTAATAGGACGCCTGAATGAGGCGTCCTATTTAATATTCTACTTTCCTCGAAATCATCGTTTGCGATTAATTATCCGCGCTCTAATTCACTTATTGCAGCAGGAATTAGCTCTGCCACATCGCCTGCTATCACCCCCGCTGTCGAACCAACCATTCCTGCCGCTATCTCACCTGACCATCCGTGAAGAAAGCTGCCCAATATCGCCGCCTGATAAGGGTTTAAGCCTTGAGCAAGCAGAGATGCGATCACCCCCGACAATACATCTCCAGTTCCCGCACACGCTAACGCAGGTGTTGCGAAGGGCAGAATCGTTGCCTTCCCGGTTGGAGAAGCGACGACGGTAAATGCCCCCTTCAACACAACCACATGCCCCCATTGAGCAGCCCACTCTAAGGCAGTTTGCTCTCGTTCCGTTTGGATCTCCGTTATCGGGAGGCCTGTCAACACTGACATCTCGCCCGGGTGAGGTGTAAGGATCGTTTCCCCTGGCAAATGGACATGCCAATCAGGTATTCCAGCGAGCAGCTTCAAACCATCAGCGTCGATAACGATAGGGGGCAGCTTCATCATCTCATTGTTATCTTCGTTACGAATGAACCCTATTCCTTGTTTTGCCGCCTCTGAAGGATTTATCAGCCGTTTCATGAAAGTTAGAGTCGGCCGTTCTTGTCCGAAGCCGGGGCCCAGCAAAAGTGCCTGGCAATTGGAAATCTCCTCAAGGATGACATCCGCAGCAGGGCCAGCAATGACCCCAAGCTCATGCGGCAGGACGAGCCACGTAGCTTCTGGGATCATTGGAACTAAAAACCCCTGGATGGGTTCTGGAACTGCCAGTGTGACCAGGCCTGCGCCAGAACGATACGCCCCTAAAGCGGATAACGATGCGGCGCCCGGGAAATTAACTGACCCAGCGACAATCATTACGCGTCCAAAGGTGCCTTTGTGTGCGTCCCGCGGCCTTTCCGGCAACCACGCTTGAACGCCCTCACGCGTGGCGAAATCAAGGTTTATCCCTGCAATTTCATTTTGTGAGGGGGGTATCCCAATATCCCCCACCACGATTTCGCCAACATTTCCTGCTCCCGGGAAACGCAGAAGCCCCGGCTTTACAGCAGCGAGCGTGACAGTCAAATCGGCGGCGAGACTCTCGTCTGCAATTTCACCCGTATCACAATCTATGCCCGACGGGCAATCTACTGCGACGATATAGGGGTTTGAAACGCCCTCATCTAGCACTTTATTGACGAATGCCAGTATGTTCTTTGAATCACCTTCAATAGGAGGTTTGAAGCCAGTCCCAAAAACAGAGTCGACGAGTAAATCGGTGGAACTTATCAAATCTCTAAGCACTTTATGCCGCTTGTCTTTTTCAGCGGCTGTAACCGGACATCCATCCCGGATAATGCGCTGAAGATTTTCATCCTGTTCTTTCCGCTCTTTCGTGAGATAGACCGACACCTTCGCTCCCGCCTCTAGTAGATAATGTCCAACGACGAGCCCATCCCCTCCGTTGTTACCCGGACCAACAAGGATCGTCACACTCCAACTTTCTGCATCAGGCCAATATTCAAGAATCGCAGCGGCGATGGATTTACCTGCATTTTCCATCATCTTGTCATACGTTAGCCCAGACGCATCAGCCGCCTGCTCAATCGCCCGCATTTGCTCGACCGTTACAATTTTCTTCAATGGACTATCTCCTTCCTTTACTGCAAGGAAAGCTCTTCGGATAGACTGTCCAATCCTAACTCCCGCATCTTCTTCGTTGTTGGTAATCCTGTGTCTGAATCCCATCCACGTTCATTGTAGTAGGCGTGTAACATCTCTTCCAAAGGAGGGACATAGCCAGCAGCGCCACCCTCTGTAAGCGGATTCTTAAAGCTTTCAGGTAGCGAGTCATCTACTCCAGTGGGGCTTAGGCGGTTGTTGATCATCCGCTTGAGATTCCAGGATCGTTCGCCGAGAAGAAGCAAATCGTTTAAGGTGTATTCATATCCGGTCGCGAACTGGATCAACTTACGGGTGTCGCTTGGAGGCACGTTTGCGAAGATGCACATCCCGATAGCGTTGATGACGGATGTCCAATTCTGATGACGGATGATGTTCTTGACCTTTTCCGCTCCCGCCTGGCGATTGAAGAAGTCTATGCCGATCGCCTCAATCGTCTGCCCGAGCTCGACCAAGTAGTACGGCCCTTGATTATGGCAGGCCCCTCGAGGAGAGGTGGCATAAACAAGGCCCACCCCTGAAGCACCTCGCGGTTCATGATAAGGCGCTTCCAATCCCTTCACTACTACCGCAGAATTCGGTGAGTCAAAATACTCCCCCAGAGCTTTCGCCCCTTTTGCTATGATCGCCCCCAAACCTTCCCGTTGCACTGTTTGATGAACGAGTTTCTCGACAACATCGTGATCACCCCACCGGATTTCATCGCCTCCGGTGTCCTTTGAAGTTATTGAACCATCCTCAAATAATGTAAAAACTAAGCCAATTGTATTTGAGAGCGAGATCGTATCCATTCCATAGCGATCACAGATCTCCCCAATTCTCGTAATGAACGATAGATCTGTAATCCCGAGATTCGGTCCGAAACCGATTGTCGTCTCATATTCAGGACCCTTGCGTTCAATACCGTCCGTCAATTGAACTTTTCTACCGCACGCGATCACACAACCATGACAAGCGCTGATCCCGCGTAATATCGTCTCCGTCACCTCTGACCCGGATACATTTTCACTACCGTCCAATACACCTGACGAAAAGTATTTCTTCGGCATTAAACCAAAATAATCTAATAAATCGCTTGAGCTGGATGTGCCAAAGTCTCGCATACTCACACTTACGAGATCATCCTTGAGCTCTCCATTGACTCGAGCCCGGATGGCTGCATATTCACTCGAGTTATTAAGTTGGATCGAACCCCGCCCACGCACAGCGATCGCCTTTAAGTTCTTCGAACCCATAACGGCGCCCAATCCTGTTCTGCCCGCCACCCTTCCATGATCGCAGAGTATCAGGGCAAAGGGGATTTGTTGTTCCCCAGCGAGACCAATACACGCCACTCGGGTTCCCGGCTGACCTAGCTCTTCCTTGATAATTTCCTGCGTTTGGTACGTATCTGCCACTCCCCACAGATGGCCAGCAGAACGAAGCTCTACCTGGTTGCCCTGGATACTTAAGTAAACTGGGCTTGCGGATCGACCGCGAACGATCAAAACATCAACTCCTGATTTACGCAGCTCTGTTCCGATGAAACCGCCAATATTGGATTCAGCCCAGATCCCCGTCGAGGGTGACTTACCGCAAATTACAGAGCGTGCCACAGCGGGTCCGCTCGTGCCCGTCAGTGGACCGGTTATGAAAGCAAGAGGCGCTTCAGGGCTCAGAGGATCAAGGTCTGAGGATAATTCAGGATAGAGCAAATACGCGCCTAGACCGCTCCCTCCTAGATATTGTTGCATAACATCAGTAGTTATAATCCCAACAGCATTTGAGCCAGTTGAAAGATCAATCGTCAAGGTATGGAATTGGTATTTGCTCATTGCCTGGGTATTTTATAGATCTGTCGTTGATAAAACCGCATGTCCATCAAGCCGCACTCCATTCTCGCAGACTTACATCTTTCAGAAGATCTAATTCTTTGCAGCAATCCCGCTCATCGCGTACTCTGCCATCGC
>JAUWDI010000002.1 GCA_030608865.1 Anaerolineales bacterium
CATTGGAACCGCGCTCATCTCACCGTGGTTGATCGGCGAGATAGTACCAGGGCGAGCGTGGGCTGGTATGCTGGTCACATTGGTTGGAGTATTGCTTGTTGGCTATGCGGGTGAACGAACTCCCGAGAGTGTGATTCGCGAGAGCCCCTTGTGAACGGACCCTCATTCAAAACTAGGAGGGAGATAAAGCCCGAGGTTTTATCGGAAGGTAAATAAAGATCTGCGCACGAGGAGATTGAGGTGAACCAACATCCGGCTTTCTTGAAGGCATTTACCGAATTCGACGAAAAGAAAACCTACCGTTTAATTACGCTCAATCGATCCGGGGAATGGATCGCCTGGCTCTTGGTGCTCATCTTAGGTATCCTGGACGCGGTTCTATTATCACGCGTAGGTACCATCTCTCTGGTTGCTCTCATATTCACCACCCTCTTTCTACTTGCCGCATTGGCCAGCTCCTTCTCCAATTGGCTTGAACGGAATACGAAAATTACTGTATCAGAAAGTGGTCTTATCTATAAGACGCCTTTGCGCAGCTTGGAGATGATGTGGGGGGAGATCGACTCTCTTAGGTTAACAAGGAGAGGAGCGGGTTGGTATGTGATGGTCGTTGGCGATCAGGGGGTCTTCACTTTTCAAACTCCGACGAGCATCAAAGGATCTTTTGGGCGAGAGGCGAAGACGGGTCTCGAAAGCGGGGAGCAGCTGGCGGCGATGATCGCCGTGCAAGCGGATCTTCTTGAGCCTGAGCTCGAAGGCGATGTGTGGGTTTACCGGCGGAAGGGATCAGAGTAGTCTGAGTGAACGCCAAATCCGGCATATGTTATGATTGCATCGTCATGCGGAAGAATGGATTAAACGGACGATGCAGCTACATCTATCACTGGGGCGTTGACCGCCCCCTATGCACGTTCGGCTGTATGTTCCCGGGCTGAGATCCTCAATTATGAGGAGTACAAGCTAGCTAACCAAGCGTGGGCGCATGCGGCCCGCGCTTGATCTTTTATTACATAGAACCCTATAGATTAATAGGAGCATACTGAATGTCTCAGAGCAAACCTATCGAAGAACAAATCGCCATCTTGATGCAAGGTGTCGAAATGGGGGACGAGAAGTTAAAAGAGGCGATGCAAGCAGAGCTCAAAGAGAAGCTGATCCATTCTGCAGAGAATGGGGAGCCGATTCGCGTCTATTGCGGATACGACCCAACATCGCCGGATCTTCACCTCGGTCATACCGTGACCATGAGGAAGCTCAAGCAATTTCAAGACCTCGGGCATCAAGCAATATTTGTCATAGGAACATTCACTGCACTGGTAGGCGATCCTTCGGACAAAGACAAAGCACGCCCGCGTCTGAGCCATGATCAAGTTATGGAAAACGCGAAGACCTATACGGATCAGGCTTTTAAAATCCTTGATTCTGAGAAAACAGAGGTCCGGTACAACCACGAATGGCTTTCAGAGCTTTCCATGGAACAGATCATCGAAATGGCGAGTCTTTTCACGGTCCAGCAATTCCTGGTACGCGATAATTTCTCTAAACGTTTTGAGAAGGGCGACCCGATCTGGTTGCACGAGTTTTTCTACGGCGTCCTTCAGGGGTATGACGCAACAATGCTGAAGGCAGATGTTCAACTTGGTGGAACCGAGCAGCTCTTCAATTTGCTTGCCGGCCGAAAACTGCAGGAGGCCATGGGACTGCGTCCTCAAGTCGCGTTAACCACGCCTGTACTCGTAGGGACTGATGGGCATATGCGGATGGCGAAGAGCACGGGGAATTACATCGGGATCGATGAAACACCAGATGAGATGTATGGAAAGGTGATGTCGCTTCCAGATTCGGCGATGATGAATTATTTCCGGTTGGTGACGCGCTTCAGCCCGGATGAGATCGCCGAAATTGAACAAGGTTTAGGCGAGAGTGAGCTGCATCCGCGCGATGTGAAAATGCGCCTGGCGCGCGAGATTGTCGCCATCTACCAGGGCGACGAAGCTGTTGAGCCTGCCGAAGCAGCGTTCCGCCGAATTTTCCAGGAGCACGAGAATCCCGAGGAGATGCCGGAGTACAGCATCCTAGCTTCAGGAACCATTGTTGATGTGATGGTGGATTCGGGGTTGGTGAGCAGCAAAAGTGAAGCCAGACGTTTGATCAAACAGAATGGAGTCCGACTGGATGGTGAAGTGATCGGCGATCCGAACATGGCTCTCGATGTAAAACAGCCTGTAATCTTGAAAGTTGGGAAACGCCGCTTCCTGAGACTTATGCCAGATTAATCAGAGTGGGTTACGAGAAGGGGCAGTCCAAAATAAGTACGGGACTGCCCCTTTTGTTTTTCACGAAAAGATGAAGTATCTCCTCACCCCTTGATCACAGCGACGGGCCGAAGGCGAGCGACCTTGGCGGCGATACCTGCACGAACAACAACTTCGACTACAGCATCCACGTCCTTGTAAGCTTTTGGTGCTTCTTCTGCTAAACCGGGCATGGAGCCCGCGTGGATGATGATGCCCTGCGCCTCAAGCTCTTCTCGAAGGTCTTGCCCCCAAACTTCCCGCTTAGCCTGCCTGCGGCTCATCACCCGTCCAGCGCCATGGCAGGACGATCCAAATGACCTCGTCATGCTCTCCTCTGTTCCCAGCAGCACCCAGGATGCAGTCCCCATGCTGCCGGGGACCAGGACAGGCTGACCGAAGGGTTTGTAGACTTCTGGCAGCCCCTCGAATCCGGGACCGAAAGCACGAGTTGCCCCTTTGCGGTGCACACAAACACGCACTTTTTCACCATCGACGACATGTGTTTCGGTCTTCCCCATATTGTGGGCAATGTCGTAAACCTGGTGAAGGTCCCAATCCGGCACTCTGCCCGCAAGCACTTGCTCAAAAGAACGGCGGACGTGATGCGTCAGTACTTGTCGATTGCAAAAGGCGTAGTTTGCTGCGCATGCCATCGCCGCCATGTATCGCTTACCCTCCGGGGAATTCAGAGGCGCGCAGACCAGTTCGCGGTCAGGTAGTTTGATTCCATAGCGCTTCACTGCGCTCTGAAATTCGCGGACATAATCGGAGCAGACCTGGTGTCCAAACCCACGCGAGCCGCAGTGGATCTGGACGGTGAGCAACCCCTCTGCCAACCCCATAGCATCCGCGGCTGCTTCATGGAAGATCTCGTCAACGACATCGACCTCGATGAAGTGATTGCCTGCCCCTAGTGTCCCGAGTTGGCCCTTGCCGCGCTGTTTTGCGCGAGAGCTAATACTGGAAGGATCAGCGCCGTGAATCTGACCTTGCTCTTCTGTTCGCTCGAGATCATCCCTGCGGGCGTAATTGTTTTTCAACGCCCAGTTACTACCCTGTCGGCATACTTTATCCAGTTCCTTGGTGGTGAGACGCACGCTTCCACCGACGCCGACCCCGCTTGGACAATTCGCATCGAGCGCTAAAGCGAGATCGGGGAGTTCCCTCTGGACATCGTCAAATGAAATTCCGCTCGCGAGAAGCCTCACACCACAATTGATGTCGTAGCCGATCGCGCCTGGGGAGATGATGCCATCCGGATACCTACTCGCGGCAACACCACCGATCGGAAACCCGTAACCCTGGTGAACGTCCGGCATAACGACGACGGGACTCACGAGCCCCGGGAGTGTCGTGGTGTTAACAGCCTGATCGAAGGATTTGTCGCCTAATGCGGCGTCGATCAAAGTTTCATCCGCGAATATCCGCACTGGAACACGCATATCCTCTCGATAAGAGGTGGGGATTTCCCAGGTGACATCCGTGATTTTTATTAGATCTTTTTTCTCTACCATTATCGCCATCTCCTCATGCTAAACATCAAAGACGATAATCGTCTCATAGCCGGAATCCACGGCACGAATATCAAGTTCGTTAAAGGTGACGGCCTTAATCTCTTTCGTAATCGATGCGATTTTCTTCAACTCGATCGTTGCCTTTAATTGTGCTTTTTTTAGCACTTCAACCTGGAAATCGACAATTGCAGCATGCTCAACCTCGAGCGGGTAGAGCAGCTCTTCCAACCAGGAAACCAGCAACGTCTCGGTGTCTTCCGCCTTCAGCTCAAAAGAACGGCTTTCCGAATTTCCCGGGACCGGTTCAATGTCAAGCAATGACAACATGCCAAGGGCGGCGTTGCGGAACAAATCGGTAAGATTTTGACCGCGAACACGCAATGCCCAATCGGCAGTATGTTCGATCTCTTCGAATGCTGGCTGCATCACACCTCCAGTATATAGTACGAATTGCCCTTTTAACGAAGAACGGTGGATAGGTATAATCATAGGAATGGACGATCGATTAATTCAGATTGCAAGAGAGATAGAGAAAACGCTTCACAAAAGCTTAGGGCATCTCGACCTTCGAGATCTCGATCTGGAAAAGTTTGCCCAACAATTTGCAAAAGAGGCGATTGGTGCGGCGCGCGTTGATTCTAATGGGCGTGAATTTGCCCCGGATCAATTCACATTGAGCGTCAACCCGGAAGGCTTAAGACAAATCGGTCAATTGCCGGATGATCTGCAAATGGATATATCCCGGGATTTTAGGCAAGCTCTACAAGATGCTGGTTTTCTATTTGCTAGAGAAGTGCATTTCACGCTTTCCACGGACCCTACCCTCCCTCAAGATGGTGTTCGTGTCATCGGTTGGCACAGTAGTGATCCGCTGGATATTCAAGGCGAGGTCACGCCGATCGAGGAGTACGATACCGATCGACCCCCAGCAGGCGCTTTTCTCGTCGTCGAAGGCAGACGGCATTTTCAGCTATCAACCGCGTTGATCAAAATTGGTCGGCGGTTGGACAACGATCTGGTTATCGATGATCCACGAGTCTCAAGGCAACATTTGCGGCTGCTAGCCAACCGCGGCAAATTTATCCTCCATGACCTCGATTCTACAGCCGGGACCTTCGTGAACGGGGTTAAGGTCAAGGACCATCCACTCCAACCGGGGGATGTAATTACTGTAGCGACTGTCGAATTAATTTATGGAATAGATACTGGTGGGCCACCAGAAGTGACACCGCCTTACAAGCCGGGACCTGTGCAAGAGCCTACGGATGATCGCATAACCCCTTTGAATTTTAGGATCACGACACAATTGAGAAAGCTTGATTCCGATTCCCCTGACGAGAACAAATAAATCGCACCTAATATTTGTGCTATGATTGCACGCAGAATGACTAATTTTCCTGTTAAGAGATCCAGTTAAAGTGGCTAATCCAATCGACCATATCGAGTCGCAAATTGAGAGATTCGTCGAGGGCGCCCTGAGTAAGTTGCTCGGGGTTCAGTTTTCGCCTGCGCTGGTCGCTGCCCAACTCTCGCGGGCCATGGATGAGGGTATTCGCAGGACAGAAGATGGCAAACCCTTCATCCCTGATCAATACGCGCTCACGCTGAACCCTGATGATGCGCAGGCAATTCTAGATCAAGCGCCACACCTGCAGGAAAGTTTCTCGCAAGGGCTTCTACAAGTTGCGCGGGATTGTGATTACCTAGTCTTTCGTGAACCGATTGTAACAATCGCAGTCGATCCTACTTTAGGCCCGAAAGAGGTGAGGGTTGTCGCCTGGCACAGCACCAGCCCGCTTGAGTTTACACAGGCTATGCAGACTGAACCCAAGACCAATCCAGGTGTGCTTCCCAAGGGTGCATACTTGATTGTCAATGGGGATCGCCACTTCCCCCTCGATCGACCCGTCGTAAACATCGGCCGCCGGCTGGACAATCAACTCATCATCGATGACCCGCGAATCTCGAGGACGCATTCTCAAATTCGAGCAAGAGAAGGGCGGTTTGAAGCATTTGATCTAGGATCCTCCGCGGGCACTGTGATCAACGGGCGTGCAATTAAGCATCATGTCCTACAATCAGGAGATGTAATCAACCTGGCGGGAAACCGGCTCGTATACGGAGAGGACCCTGGAGGACCGCCCGGTGAAACACCAGCTTACTCACCTCCATTCCCACCGCGCCCTTCCGGTGACCAACGAACCCGAGTGATCCCCAAGAAGAAAAAACAGCAGGAATGACTCCAGGGTTAGTGCTACTTGTGATCAGGGTTGTCTTGGGTCTGATCCTCTACGCTTTTCTGGGCATGATCCTTCTCTTCCTATGGAAGGAGATACAATCCCATCGAGCATCTGAAATTCACTACCCTCCCGCAGTTCTTGTATCAGCTGACGGTTCGAATGTTGAGGTGAGCCACTCTCTCATCGCAAATAATCGGATTGGTCGAGCGGCTGATAATACATTGGTGCTTCAGGATGAAACAGCATCCGCCCATCATGCGCGGTTATCCTTTCACGAGGGACAATGGTGGTTGGAGGATTTAGGCTCGCGGAATGGAACGGCGGTCAACGGTATAGCGCTCGAAGGACCGTTGGTCCTCACATATGGTGACCAGATTGCCTTCGGTAGAGTTGAATTCCGAATGGAAGCACCCATTATTGAAGATGACTTGGAATAATCAAAGCGAACATCTTATTGTTGTAACGTCATTCACATGAGCCAAGAAAATTCGCATAGCCATATTTGCTGCAGGGCATTTGGTGCATGAAAGTGGAGATTTCTAACCCGAGCCTATGCTAAGATAGCAAGAAACAAGAGAGAGATTATGGATGAAAAACCAGTTCTCGGTGTGATTGGTGGGTCGGGCTTATATAACATGCCAGATTTAGCTGACGTAGAGATGCAAGAGATCTCGACACCCTTTGGTGAACCCAGTTCACCACTTGCAATAGGCAAGTTACATGGTCGAAAAGTAGTCTTCCTAGCCCGCCACGGGATAGGGCATATCTATCCCCCGACTGCAGTGAATTACCGAGCGAATGTCTATGCCCTGAAAATGTTCGGTGTGGAGCGCGTTCTTGCGGTCAGCGCCTGCGGATCGCTGCGTGAAGATTACGTTCCAGGCGAGATTGTCATCCCTGATCAGCTATTCGATCATACAGTTTCTAGACCGCGCTCGTTCTTCGAGAGTGGTTTAGTGACACATATCAGTGTCGCCGACCCATTTTGCCCTGATCTCTCCGAGACCCTTGCTTCAAGCACTGAGGAAGTAAGTGGGAGGGTCCATCGTGGAGGATCCTACATCACGATCGAAGGACCACGTTTCTCCACCCGTGCTGAATCTAATATCTATCGCGCTTGGGGGATGTCCATTATTGGGATGACGACTTCTCCTGAAGCATTCCTCGCCAGGGAGGCTGAGATGTGCTACGCCGTAATGGCGCATGTCACAGATTACGATGTCTGGCATCAAGCCGAGGAACCAGTCACGGTGGAAATGGTATTCCAAACCGTTAAGAAGAATACCAACCTCGCCCAGGAAGTAATCGCGCATCTTGTTGCAGCCCTCCCTGATGAGGTGGGCTGCGAATGTCACACTGCGCTAGAAGATGCCATTGCCACTAACCCGGACATCATTTCAGAAGCGGCGCGTAAGAGGTACTCTCTCCTTGTGGATCGATATCTTAGCTGATCAAGAACGTACAAGTGAGGAGCGCGAGGTATTCCTAGGAAGCCTCGCGTTCCTCTTTTTGCTCCTCACTGCCTTGGCATTGTCTTTCGCAACTGCAGCTCGTTTAGATCAATGGGCGGCTTTTGGAGATCGCTGGGGCCATTTTCTCGTTCTTCCCGTTTGGGTTTTTGGTTTTTGGCTTACGCGCCGGGCGCTCCAGCGCACGAATCCTGAGCGCGATCCTATCTTACTGCCAACAGCTTTTCTGCTCACTGGCTGGGGCTTACTCGCTATTTGGCGGCTATTTCCCAGCTTCGGCCTTCGGCAGACGGGTTGGTTCATCGTTGGGTTCACCGTCCTCTATGCAGTCCTCCATGGGGACAGGCATCTATCATGGCTACGGCGCTACCGCTATGTGTGGATGAGCGTTGGCCTGGTGCTGATGGTCTTAACACTGGTCTTCGGCACCCATCCCACTGGAGGTGAGCCCAGACTCTGGCTCGGATGCTGCGGGGTTTATCTTCAGCCATCAGAACCTCTTCGACTGCTTTTAGTTGCCTTTCTCGCATCCTTTCTGAGTGACAAGCTGCGTTTCACATTCCATCGAGACCAGGGATTCCCGTCGTTTTCCACGCTGCTCCCCTTGATTGTTATCTGGTCGCTCTCGGTGGTTCTACTACTCGTCCAGCGTGATCTAGGGATGGGGATGCTCTTCCTTGCGCTCCTCGCTTTCCTACTTTATTTGGCAACAGGACGATGGTGGATCATCATTCTGGCCTCGATTTTTGGAATATTTGCTGGCGTATTGGGGTACTTCCTCTTTGATGTTGTGGGCCAGCGGATTACGGCATGGATAAACCCATGGCCGGATCCGATTGGAGGGTCGTATCAACTGGTGCAGTCGTTGATCGCGTTAGCCTCCGGCGGTGTAATTGGGAGCGGTTTTGGTTTGGGGTCACCAGGATTTGTCCCCGCCGTTCATACAGATTTCATCTTCACCGCGATCACAGAAGAATTTGGTCTGCTTGGCGGCTTGGCTGTCATCGCACTATTTGCCGTGCTTGTAAGCAGGGGCTTACGCGTCGCCTTTCTTTCACGGGACCCCTTTGGGGCGTTGCTCTCTGCAGGCGTCAGCATCTCGCTAGGGCTTCAAGCAGTGTTGATCATTGGCGGGAATATCCGCCTGCTTCCGCTGGTTGGGGTGACATTGCCGTTCGTGTCCTATGGGGGATCATCGCTTGTTACGAGCTTCCTCCTTCTGGGCATCCTTCTTCTACTTTCAGGGAAAACCGAGAGGAATGAAATCTTCACACGCCCACTTACAGCGCTGTATTATGGAAATCTTGTCGCATGGGGAGCGTTGGCAATCACTTTAGGTTGGTGGACGGTTTATCGAGCGCCCATCCTTGTAAGCAGGACCGATAACCCGCGCAGGGCGGTGGAAGAGCTATATACGAAACGAGGGTCGATAATGGATGAGAGCGGAGAACTGCTCGCTGAATCAACGGGCAGCCCCGGCTCATATCAACGGTTTTATCCACACCCTCAAAGTGCGACAGTGATTGGATATGACTCCTTTACCTATGGTTTATCCGGCTTAGAAAGCGTCATGGATGGGCTTCTGCGGGGGAGTGAGGGTGATAATCCGATTGCGATAGGGTGGTCACAGCTTACAAGCGGGCATCCTCCACCTGGCAGCGATCTCCGCTTAACACTGGACAGCCAAGTACAGAAAGTCGTTGCAGATCAACTCACTGGTTACCAGGGCGGAATTGTCCTGCTGGATGCACAATCCGGGGATATTCTGGCCATGGCCTCATCGCCATCGTACGATCCAAACCGATTCGACCAAGAGTGGCAGAACATCGTGACAGATCCTGCATCTCCATTATTGAACCGAGTCACTCAGGGAAGATATCAACCCGGAATGGTTCTAAGCCCTTATATCCTTGCATGGAGTATGCAGACAGGCATCACTGAACCGGGTGATTTGGCTCCGAACTTTAAGACCCCCGTAGAAGTGAACGGTCAATCACTTGCATGCTTGGTAACGCTTCTCCCTGATAGTAAGCCAGACTACATAAAGGCCCTCCAGAATGGGTGTCCTGCGCCATTCGTCAATCTTGGCTTGGAGTTAGGCGCTGATGATTTTAATCACATGTTCGAGGCATTTGGTTTCCTTGAGCGCCCGGAAATTCACCTGCCAACCGGCGAACCATCGGATCCAAGCGACCTCTCCAGTGAAGGCGCGTTGGGGCTGGCAGCGGTAGGTCAAGAGGACCTAACGATAAGTCCGCTGCAGCTCGCCAGGGCATTTGCAGGATTGATTTCAGACCCGGGTCTGCCAGCGCTCCGGGTGGTGGACGCCTACCGACCTCAGGGAGGGGACTGGAATGAAATCCTACCTTTGGGAACAGACCGCCAAGTATTGGATCCAAGCGTCCGAAAGCACGTTATCGAGATGCTTGGTGGTGCAGCAGGGCAACCCTTTGGCCAACGTTCAGAAGCCCTGACGGGTGAAGCTGGCGAGAGCCTTGGCTGGTATCAGGGCGGGCTGTTCAACCACGAAAAAAGCTACGTTGTGGTTGTTGTAATCGAGGGTCAGAATTCGATGGTTGCAGAGCGTATTGGTCGAAATATCCTCGATCACATGCGGAGCGAAGGTATCCCTTGACCAAGACCATCGAGCAGGCTACAATTCTCCAGTAATAAAGTCGAATACGACTTACGACCCGCCGGACGGTCGCTGTTCGTAAAATGACCGATCGGCGTATTGCGTATAGGGGTTATTTGCGAACGTGTTTGAGTCACTTTCGACCAAACTACAAGCTGTCTTTAAAGAACTCAGCCGACACGGCAAACTTAGGCCAGAGGATATTGATTCTGCCCTGCGTGAGATCCGGCTGGCGCTCTTAGAAGCAGACGTACATTACCAAGTTGTTAAGGACCTGTTGGAGCGTGTTAAAGAGCGAGCTTTAGGTGAAGATGTATCGCGCTCATTGAACCCAGCGCAGCAGGTGATCCGCATTATCCACCAGGAATTGGTCGCCGTACTGGGTGAGCCGGAACGTTTACGGCTCCAAGGCGCCAAACCACGCGTTATCCTGCTGGTCGGTTTGCAGGGATCTGGAAAGACTACAACGGCCGCGAAACTTGCCCGCAAACTCAAAGGGCAGGGCGAACGAACCATGCTCGTCGCCGCCGATCCCTATCGACCCGCAGCAGCCACTCAGTTGGAAGTCCTGGGTGCTGAGATCGATGTTCCGGTCTTCACAAGCGCGGATCGAAACCCGGCGAAGATATGCACAGACGGCTTTGATAAGGCGCGCAAAGGTGGAGTGAGTGTCGTCATCATCGACACTGCCGGGCGCCTGCAAATCGATGAGCCGATGATGGAAGAGCTGCAAACGATCAAAGCGGCTGTCGATCCTACCGAGACTTTACTCATCGTGGATGCGATGACGGGACAGGAAGCCGTGCAAATCGCGCAGGGTTTCAATACAGCGGTGAACCTAACCGGTTTAATCCTGACGAAGATGGATGGTGATGCCCGCGGTGGTGCAGCGATCTCGATGCGTGCGATTACGGGCATGCCGATCAAGTTTATCGGCGTTGGCGAAGCACGCGATGCACTGGAGACGTTCGACCCTGAACGTCTTGCCTCAAGAATACTCGGGATGGGCGATGTGCTATCCATCATCGAGAAAGCTGAAGCTGCGATCGAAAAAGAAGTAGTGGAAGCGCAGGCAGAGCGGCTCTTGCAGGGGGAATTCACGCTCGAGGATTTCGCTCAACAGCTTGCAATGATGCGTCAAATGGGGCCGGTGAGTAAATTGCTAGAGGCTTTACCATCAGGCATGACTGGCAGCCAGATCGATAGCCAAGATGCCGAAAGCCAATTGGTCTTCACGCAGGCAATATTGCAGTCAATGACCGCTCAGGAGAAACGAAAACCGGAAATCCTGAACGCAAGCCGGAAGAGACGCATCGCCAGGGGATCGGGTACGAGCGTCCAACAAGTCAATCAGCTTCTGCGTCAACACCGTCAGATGCGGAAGATGATGAAGCAGATCGGGAAACGCGGCCTTCCAAGAATGGGATCTTGGCCGTTATAATCAAAGCCTGTTGGTGGTTGAAAGGTAACAATTGCCTCCCTTCCGAGGCAGCCCCCTCTCGACCCCGAAACACGAGCAGGCAAAAAGAAAAAAGAGAGGGACGATAAATGGTTCGAATTCGATTACGCCGAGTGGGTGCTCGTAACCAGCCGAGCTACCGAATCGTCGCTGCGGACAAAGAAAGCCCACGAGATGGGCGCTTCTTGGAGATCCTCGGCAACTATAATCCTCGCACGGAACCATCCACCGTAGTGGTGGATGAAGCGCGTTTGTTCCACTGGCTCCAGCATGGAGCACAGCCGAGCGACGCCGTCCGTCAAGCACTTAACGCTCTGGGAACCTGGGAGCGTTGGGAACGCTTTAAGCAAGGAGAATCACTCGAGAAGCTGTTAGAGGAAGCTGAAAAGGCGCTCCCGGAGATCGATCCGCGGACACGTCGTGATGATCTTATCGGGAAGCGCAAGAAGAAAGCAAAGGCGCGCAAGAAGGACGAGGCAGAGGAAGCTGCAGAAGAAACGCCTGAGGTTGAAGAAGCTACAGCTGAGGAAGAGGAAACGCCTGAGGCAGCAGAGGAAACCGAAGCCGAAGCAGAGACTGAAGAAACTCCGACCGAGGAAAAGGAAGCTCCCGAGGTTGAAGAGGAGACCGAGGCTGAAGCTACCGAAGGCGAAGAAAAAGCCCAAGAGCCCGAAGAAGCTGAGGAATCTGAAGCCGAAACGGAACCTGAAGCTGAGCCTGAAGCCGAAGCGGAACCTGAGGCCGAAACGGAACCTGAAGCTGAGCCTGAAGCCGAAGCGGAACCTGAGGCCGAGGAAAAAGACGAAGCGGACGATGAAGCTGAATCCGAGAAGAAAGAGGATGCCTAAGTCCTGAAACTGCTCGGGAATGCGCATAAGCAGGACTCATGGAGGGTTATATCTAAAGTGAAATCCTTAATCGAGTTTATTGCCAAGTCTATCGTTGATGATCCTACAGAAGTCTGGGTGACAGAGGAAAACCGTGGACGCGATGTCCTGCTGGAATTATCTGTCGCTGAGGAAGATATGGGAAGGGTGATTGGGCGGAATGGCCGAGTGGCAAACGCTATGCGCGTGCTCTTGAGAGTATCTGCTGCTCGAAGTGGTGTACGCGCCACACTCGATATCCCTTAAACGCGAATGGTTCGACCTTCAGATTCACCTGAGAAGGGAAGCGCCCGTCAACCACCGAATTTTCTGGTTGTCGGGCGCATTGTTCGTCCTCATGGGATTCGAGGCGGGCTCGTTGTAGAGCAATTCTCGAAACTAATCCAATCGCTTCATCCGGGGATGGCGATATTCCTGGGCGACACAACAACACCCTCGATTGTCACCTCTATCCGTTTGCATCGCGGACGCTACCTTCTCGCCATTGAAGGATGTGATGATCGAAATGCGGCTGAGCAGTGGCGTGATAGGGAGATCCGGCTGGAATCTGGTGAGGTTGAATCTCTACAAGAGGGGGAATACTACCACTGGCAGCTGCTCGGATTGAGTGTCTGCTGCGAGGACGGAGAAGTGTTGGGCGAAATCGCGGAGATTCTTGAGACTGGTGCGAATGATGTCTTCATTGTTCGCAACGAAGCTGGCGATGAAGTACTTCTTCCGGCAATCGAATCTGTTATTCGTGATGTCGATCTGGAGCGGGGGAAGGTTATCGTCCATCTGCTCTCGGGGTTGCTCCCTAACAAGAAGGGTGAGTAACATCACGATTGCTCCTTTTTACACTTAGGCCCATTATTTCAAACTTGCACAGGTGAGACCTATTCAGGTCAGTCCTCTGTTCCAGGTAGAGGGAACCCTTGCGTTCAAAGAACGAGAGGCTTCACGGAGTTTAGCCTGAGCGAAGCCGAACGGGTTCAGCATGACAAGTTCCTTCAATCTGTCATTCCCTCCTCGCTGCATGGACCACTCGAAATGACAAAAGAGGATAAGGCATTGCCGCGCGTGTCATTGCGAGGAGCCCGGAAGGGCGACGCCTGTCCTGAGCGAAGTCCCCGGTTTTGTCGGGGGCGAAGCCGAAGGATCTCAATCTCAGTGGATGAAAGAGCGAGATTGCTTCGCTTCGCTCGCAATGACATTAAGGGGCATGCTGCGTCGCGATGACCTCGCCAAATAGGCATAGGAGCCCATTCTTCTTGCTCAGAATCTTCGGCTATGATAGACTGTCGGGGTTCATAAAATGGATTGGGGAAAATTCGGATGGAAAAAACAGCCCACGAAGCCATGGTCGATCGCTTGCATGATTTACAGGGTAGAACACCCGACGTAGAAGCATCGGCTGTTGTGAGTGTTGATGGTCTTACGATCGCCGCTGTGCTGCCCTCTTCTGTGGAAGAGGATCGGGTTTCGGCGATGTCCGCGGCTATGCTCAGTCTAGGCGAACGGATCGCTGGCGAGCTCGGACGGGGCAGCCTGGATGAAGTTTACATTCATGGTGATGATGGTTACGTACTCCTTACCTCGATTGGCAATGGCGCAGTTCTGACCGTCTTGGCACGTAAGCATGCAAAGCTCGGATTGGTTTTTCTCGAGATGAGGCGTGCGGCCGAGGACTTGGAGAACCTGGTCTAGTGAGAAGGAAAACATGCATCCGTTCGAGCGGAAGTCTCGAAATCAGGTGGGGAGGGAGACGAACATGACCCTCCCCACTTCTCTTTTAACCAACTATGGATGGGGGAGGTGAGCTGAGATGGAGAAGTATATCTTTCTGACTGGTGGGGTCGTAAGTTCCGTCGGCAAAGGAGTCACAGCGGCTGCATTAGGTAAAGTGCTGAAAGAACGCGGTTTTACAGTATCCATCCAGAAGCTCGATCCTTACATAAATGTTGATCCGGGCACGATGAGCCCTTATCAACATGGCGAGGTCTATGTCTTGGATGATGGCGCTGAGACTGATTTGGACCTTGGACATTATGAGCGTTTCATTGATGCCAGTCTCAGCTCTGTTTGTAATATCACCACGGGTCAAATTTATTCTGAGGTTATCGCCCGTGAGCGGAAGGGGGATTTCTTGGGGGGCACAATCCAGGTGATCCCGCACATCACCAATGAAATTAAGCGAACGATCAGCCTTGTCCCGACGGCCACTAATGCAGAGATTGTCCTTGTAGAAGTCGGCGGCACGGTTGGGGATATCGAATCGCTGCCATTCCTCGAGGCATTACGTCAAATGCGCGCGAATCTGGGTCGAGAGAATACCGTCTACATCCATGTCACCTGGCTCCCTCATATCGGTGCAACGGGTGAGTTGAAGACTAAACCAACCCAGCATTCGGTCCGTGAGCTGCGCTCGATTGGTATTCAGCCCGACATGATCATCGCCCGGTCGGATTACCCCATTCGGCATGACCTGTGCGAGAAGATCGCCCTTTTCTGCGATGTCGAGGAGCGAGCCGTGATTCCTCTTCCAACGACATCAATTCTCTATGAAATTCCGCTCTTGCTGGAAAAGGAAGGGGTGGGGAAGTATGTCTTGTCGCGCATGGGCCTCGAAAGCCGCAAGAAACCAGATTGGACTGAGTGGGAGTCCTTGATAGCGGAGCAGCGCAAACCTCGGCCGAAGGTCAAAATTGCCATAGTGGGGAAATATATTGAGCTAAAAGATGCTTATATGAGCGTCCGAGAGGCTGTGCGCCACGCGTCGTTGACCGCCGGTGTGGACGCTGAGATTCTTTGGCTGCATTCTGCTGAATTGGAACGCGGGAAAGGCTGGGATGAGCTTATTCAAGCGGACGGGATTATCGTGCCCGGTGGATTCGGCGCACGCGGGATTGAGGGAAAAATCGCGGCTGCTCGTTATGCCCGTGAGAAACAGGTGCCTTACCTGGGATTATGCCTCGGAATGCAGGTGATGGTTATTGAATTTGGACGTTATGTGTTCGATTCTGAGGATGCAAACTCGACGGAGTTTAACCGAAGTACACCGCATCCTGTCATCGATCTGCTCCCAGAGCAGCGCGGCATTGCTGAATTAGGTGGGACGATGAGATTGGGACTGTATCCATGCCAGCTTCTTGATGGGACGATCGCTGCGGGCGCCTATGGACAATCATTAGTGCAAGAGCGTCATCGCCACCGATTTGAGTTCAACAACAATTACCGGGAGATCTTCAACTCGAAGGGTATGATTTTCTCCGGGGAATCACCGGATGGCAGACTCGTGGAAATTGCAGAGTTGGCTGACCATCCCTTCATGGTTGGAAGTCAGTTCCATCCTGAGTTCCTATCACGCCCTAATCGCCCTCATCCACTTTTCAAGGGTTTCGTTGAGGCAGCAGCCAACCTCTCCCGCGAGAAAGAGGATGATTCTCAACTTATCGTGGAACAGTCACTGGATGGAAACGAAACTAACAAAGATGTTTAAGTTGAATGTGTGTGATTTCCGATTGGTTTAAACAAAAAGACCGCCGAACCTTGAGGTACAACTTGGTGAGGGCGGTCACTACTTTTCTCTGCGCTTCAATACGACAGGTGATTTTCGCGGGCTATTCCTCAGCCTCTGTTTCTTCCTCCTCAACACTTTCTTTAAACTCACCGGCGAAACTCTGTCTTTCTGCCGTTAATTTTGCGATTCCATTTCGAGCTTGATTGATTAGATTGGAGAGTTCGTTTTCGAGTGCTCCCAGTGTTTCGATGATGTAATCATCGGCTTCGATGCGGATATTTTCAACCTCGACTCGCGCCTGAGCGATGATTTGATCAGCGCGACCCTGGGCTGCTTCGACGATAGCGTCACGGGCGATGATGTCATCCCCCTTATCTTTCGCCAGTTTAACCGTCCGATGGGCTTCTTCCTGTGCCTGGGCTAAAACACGATCACGCTGAGCGATAACCTGTTGAGCGTTCTTCACCTCATCAGGGATCGAGATACGCATCTGGTCGATAATCTCCAGCATTCGATCTTCGTTGACGATGACGTTATTTGTCAGTGGAATCGCAAAACTCTCATTGAAGAGCTCTTCCAATCGATCCACTAGGTGCAGGATATCCATAGATCCCTCCGGTCCACCCCGTTGTTCAGATGGACCTGCTTCCAAGGATGCAAGGTTTGGACCGAAGCGTACACCAAACAGGGTTTTGCGTCAACATTGCTCAATCTCGCAAGGCAGTCATCGGGACGACATTGGGTCCATCGTCGCCGAGATCTTGAAAACGTTTTATCAGAGCAGTATGTACAAAATCTGGAACAAGCGTGGTCACATCACCGTCTAAAGAAGCGATTTCCTTGACCGTGCTGCCGGTAAGAAAACTGTGCTCCTCACTGGTGATCAATAGAACGACGTCAATATCCGAGTCCAGGCGGTGGTTTGCCAGCGCCATGCGGAATTCGTGCTCGAAATCGGAGAAAACGCGCAAACCGCGGACGATCACGTTAGCTCCAACGTCACGACAATAATTTACAATCAAACCGCTGAAGACGCTCGCGCGAATCCGCTCATTATCAGCGAAGGCTCTGTCGGCCATTTCCAGGCGTTCATCTGCTGAGAAGAGCAGGTTTTTCGGTGGGTTGTCGTACACAGCGATGATGAGCTCATCGAAGATCTTTGCGGCTCGATTGGCAATGTCAATATGCCCAAAGTGAACAGGATCGAATGTCCCTGGGAAAACTGCTCGTACCATCAGCTGACCTCTCCCTTCTCGATAGACCAGAAGCGTGCCAGCTCCAGTGCAAGCGCCTCATGCTCGGGTTTCGTAAGTTCTGGGTCCTCTTCGAAGAGGCGGATCGCCTCTCGACGTGCTTTCTCAATCAAGCGGACATCCGTGAGTTGAGCTGCGCGGAGCTGTGCAAAACCCGATTGGCGAGTGCCAAGGAAATCGCCAGGACCGCGTTGTTCGAGATCCAAATCAGCGAGTTCGAAGCCGTCATTGGTCGCTTGCATGGCGGTCAGGCGGGCATTCTCAACGTCATCGTCCCGGTCGGGAATTAGAAGACAATAAGACTGAGAATCCCCCCGGCCTACACGGCCTCTGAATTGGTGAAGCTGCGCTAGCCCAAAATGATTTGCCCCCTCGATAAGCATCACTGTCGCATTGGGGATATCCATACCCACCTCAACGACCGAAGTGGACACCAGGACATCATTCTCGCCTTTCCGGAAAGCATTCATGACCTGCTCTTTTTCTTCCTGGCGCATACGTCCGTGAAGCAAACCAACCTTGTACGAAGGGAAGACATTCTCTTGTAGTATCTGATGTTCATCGACCGCAGCCTTCGCCTGGACCTTCTCTGATCCCTCGACAAGTGGGTAGATGATGAAAGCCTGTTTTCCTTTTTCTATTTGGCTGTCAACGAACACATGGGCGCGTGAACGCTCACGCGGCAATAATACGCGGGTATCCACTGGTTGGCGACCGGGAGGCATTTCATCCAGAAGGGTTAGATCCAGATCGCCAAAGACTGTCAGCGCGAGTGATCGCGGAATCGGTGTCGCTGTCATAACCAACAGATTCGGGTTCTGTCCTTTGTCGCGTAGGGCTGCCCGCTGCTCGACGCCGAAGCGATGCTGCTCGTCGATGATCACCAGACCAAGTTGTTTGAAGTTTACCGGGTCTTCGATCAGCGCGTGGGTGCCAATGATGACTTGGATTACGCCATCTTCTAACCCTTGGCGAATTTCGTTTTTCTCTGCTTCGGGAGTGGCACCGATAAGCAGCCGGATGGATTCTTCAGGAATTTGTGCTGAAACGGGAAGTAGTTCACGCAGGGTTTGAAAGTGTTGGTCGGCGAGGATGCTCGTGGGTGCCATAAAAGCGGATTGCGCCTTGTTGGCAGTGGTGATGCCTATGGCGGCCGCGGCAACCACAGTTTTCCCAGAGCCAACATCTCCCTGGAGCAAGCGATTCATTGGTTTCGGAGAGGCCATATCCACTCGGATGTCGTCCAGCGCCCCTTTCTGGGCATTAGTGAGCGTGTATGGAAGGTTAGATGTGAAGTGGTCGAGCCATTGATCTTCGACCTGGAGGGGTTCGGAAACGAGCTGCTCCCAATCCTGTTTTTGCCGCAACACGCCCAGCTGGAGCATGAACATCTCGCCAAAGGCCAGCCGGTGCTGCGCTTTCTTAAGTTGATCCTGGTCGTCAGGGAAATGGATTTGCTGCAGGGCGACGCTTAAAGGAACGAGATCTGCAGATTGGCGAATCTCGGTTGGGATTGGGTCTGGGACACGAGGTGCCAAGCGCTGAACGACCGAGTGAATCACACGCCGCAGCCACTTTCCAGATACGCCAGCTGTCAGAGGGTAAACCGGCACGATTCGATTCGTATGAAGTTGATGCCGTTCGAGCGGCTCCCACTCTGGA